>SFMI01000073.1 GCA_004554425.1 Candidatus Saccharimonadota bacterium
CTACAAATGCACATACGGAGCCAACGGGCGCCTCTCTCGCATCACCTGCACCGATGGGCAAGTGATTAACTTCACCTACGATGCCGACGGTCGCATCACCGAACGCAACGAGACCATTGCTGGCGGCAAAAACCGCAAGTCAACTTATAAAAGCGGAAAAATCCGCACCGAGAAAACGGGCGGAACACTGCTGAAATTCTTACGCTACGATGGTAGCCGTGCCACACAAATCACCTCTGAAAAGGGTAAAACAAAATATGTGTGGAACTACACCTACACCAACAACGAGAGCGGACAATGGACCCGCGTGGCTGCCACACTCGACGGCAAACCACGCCTCACCATCACCCGCACCTACCATTAATCAATGGAGGTGAGGATAAGAATCCAAATGGGGCAAAGCACAAAAAAAACCGCCGAAAAGTTGGCCGCAGAAATCCATAATCAAACTTTCGCTACCAAAATATCCTTCAGTTCTTTGGGCTTAGATTCTTTGGACGGAGCTGCTACTTCCGGTTCTACAGCTAGACAACAAATTAATGATATGTTTGAAAAAGAAAAGGAAATGATCGACGGCTAAAATAACAGGCAAAACCTACTTAGTCGCAGAACGCAGGGCCCGGCACTTGGCTGCCGCTTTTTACGGTTGATTTGACAAAATTAGAAGCAGCCAAATTGAGCCCTTAAAAAAGATAGGAACATAACCAAAATGGAATTTATACAGAGTTTGCTCCATTATTTCTCAATAGAAGGAATACAGGATATCATCGCTTGGGGCGGCTTAACTATTCTGTTTATTATCATCTTCTCTGAAACAGGCTTGCTGGTAGGCTTTTTCCTCCCCGGCGACTCTCTATTGGTTGTATCCGGTTTCGTTTGTGCTACCAAACCTGAATTGCTAAACGTCTGGCATGTGCTTTTTTGGCTGTGCCTAGCAGCCGTTTTAGGAGATTCAGTAGGCTATATGATAGGCAAAAAAGCCGGCCATGCCCTTTACCAACGCGAACAGAGTCGCTGGTTCCGTAAAGATCACTTACTCAAAACTAAAGCTTTCTACGAAAAATATGGCGGTATGACCATTATTTTGGCTCGCTTTATGCCTTTTGTTCGCACCTTTGCTCCTACAGTAGCTGGCGTAGCCGATATGCATTATCCTCGTTTTATTTCCTACAATTGCATAGGCGGTATCGCTTGGGTAACTAGCATGATTTGCGTAGGTTATTTCTTCGGTCAGATTCCTTTTGTGCAACAACATTTGGAAAAAGCTCTGGTTGGTATTATTATTTTATCAGTTCTTCCCGTGGCCATTCACGCTTGGAAAGAACATAAAGCTGAACAGGCTAAGGAATCGAGCGTCGCTTAATTTCTGAAGTTGAATTGCTTAAAAGCGTCTTAATTGTTGCTTTTGGGCAATTCAACAGCGATTTTTTTGTATAAACGAAGGCCCTTTGCATATGAATCCAACAGCAGAAGATCCCATTATCGAGCTACATAACGTAAGTTTGATTTACCCCAACGGAACTAGAGCCTTAAACCGCGTCGATCTTTCCATTAAGCATGGTGAGTTCGTATTTTTAGTAGGCCAAACAGGATCGGGTAAATCTAGCCTTATGAAGTTAATCTATCGCGAAAACGATCCCACTACCGGACTAGTTTACGTCAATGGTGAAGAAATTAGCGATATGAAGCGCTCGCAAATCCCTTATTTGCGTCGCCGTATCGGTGTGATCTTCCAAGACTTCCGCTTGTTAGGTCATAAAACGGTCTTTGAAAATGTGGCTTATGCCATGCAAGTAACTGGAGCTAGCCGCTATGTTATTCCTCGCAAAGTTACTAAAGCGCTTACTTTGGTAAATTTACGCGAAAAGGCTGACCGTTTGCCCAGCCAACTTTCCGGAGGTGAACAACAGCGCGTAGCTATAGCCAGAGCCTTAATAAACGATCCTATCATTCTTTTGGCTGACGAACCTACTGGTAACCTCGATCCCGATTCTTCCTGGGATATTATGCAAATTCTCTCCAAAGTAAATGCTCGCGGCACTACTGTAATAGTAGCTACTCACAACCAGCAAATGGTCGACGTTATGCAAAAGCGCGTTGTTGTTATGCAACACGGCGAAGTAGCTCAAGATTTGTCCCGCGGTATGTATTTCACTACTGAAATTACCAAGGAAACTTTAGCGGCCGGAGGCTTTGGATTATGAGTATTCCGCCTAAATCAGGATTTATCGATATTTCTCCTCAAGCAGAGCAAACAAAGCTTGACCCAAGCGGCAGCAAATTAAAGAAAGCTCCCACCACTAGTCACTCTGCTTCTGCTGCGCCTAAAACTTCCGATAATAAATCCGCTCGTCGAGAGCATGACAAAAATCGCACTGTCTCTATGCAAGCGGTAAAAGGGCCTACTGAGCGCAATAATAAAGATGAGAAGCCTTCAAAACAGCCACTTATCATAGAAAGCGTCCCTATAGAAAAGGAAGTCGAAGATGATGAAGAAGTAATCGTCAAGCCTATTCCTATAGTGGAAAAATCCTCTCCTTATCTCTCTAAAACGCCTACCGTCGATGAAGTTTTAGATGAAGAAGATTTGCCAATTAAAAAGAGGCGCGGCCCTTCTGGAGGCTATTACTTAGAGTGCTTCTTGCGCGAAGTGCTTACCAATATGCGCCACAATCCCATGATGAGCGTGGCCTCTATTTCTACAGTAATGATTTTGGCCCTTATTTTAGGCTTTTTTGTATTGATTATTGCCAATTTAGAGTCTTTGGCCGACGAATTGGCTGGCGAAATGCAAATAAAAGTCTATATGAGCCAAAATTTTGATGCTAAGCAAGTCAACAGTTTTAAAAGCGCCGCTTACGATATAGGTCACGTAACCAAAGTGACTTTTGTCCCCAAGGACGAAGCATTTAAAAAATTACGCAAACGCTTAAATGCCAAGCTCGATTTGGATGATTTGGAAAGCAATCCTCTGCCAGACGCCTTTGAAGTTCCGGTAGACGATCCGTCTTTCTTGGAGCCTGTTGCTCACAAATTAGCCCAAATAGACAATGTAGCCACTGTAGATTACGGCCGCGAAGAAGCTCAAAAACTTATGAAGCTTAACCATATAATCCGTATGGTGGGTTTAATCATTCTGATTATGCTTTTTGCTTCTAGCTTGCTAATTATCAGCAATACTATTCGCTTAACCGTATTTGCTCGCCGCAAAGAGATCGATATTATGCAACTGGTGGGCGCAGCCGATTGGTTCATTCGCTGGCCTTTCATTTTAGAAGGCGTTACCCAAGGTGTAATTGGCGCAGCTTTAGCTTCGGTACTAATAGATGTTTCTTATCGTATAGTAGTTCCCCAATTGCAAAAAAGTATATCTTTCTTGCCTATTTTGCTTCCCGGTGCCATTATGCCTTATCTTAATATTGGCTTAATTACTATGGGTTGCTTAGTCGGTGCTTTGGGAAGTTTCATTTCCGTCAACCGTTATCTGAAAGCTTAATTTGAGGAGGTACTTAACTTGTTGAGTATACACCGCAAATTTAGTCTTTTACTTTTTATAGCTGCTCTTTTCAGCCTGACTGTTTTGTATTTTAACGCTTCCTCAGCCCAAGCCGATCCTAATTCGCAACTGCGTCAAAAGAAAAGTCAATTGGCTGCTCAGCGTAAACGTTTGGATATAATCAATGAGCGCGAGCGCGATCTTTCGCGACAGCTAAGTGATACCCAAGCCGATTTACAATATAGCCGCGAAGCTTATCGCGAAGCTAAAGCCAGTTTGCAAGCGGCTGAAAAGCAATTGAAAAATATTACCAAGCGCTTAGGCGAAGCTACTAAAGAATATAACAAAGCTCAGCGTGTTTTGGGAAAAAGGCTTAGAGAAATCTATTTACAAGGTGACGTCGGCTATTTGGTAGTCCTTTTAGGAGCAGAAAGTTTTACCGATTTTATCGACCAAACTTATTATCTGTCGCTGATTATCGAAAATGATCGCCAATTGGTCACCCAAGTGCGCAGCCTCAAACAAGAGTTAGAGGTCAAAAAAGTTCAATCTGAGCGCACAGTGCGTCAAATTAAAGACTTAAAAGACGCTCAAGAAAACCGTGTCAAAAAATTGCAACACATTGAAGAGACACGTTCTTCCCTGTTGGCCGATACCAGACGCCAACGCGATTCTTTAAGTTCTTACGTTAGCGAATTAGAAAACAGCACCCAAGCGCTAGAAAACCAGATCCAATCGACCGTGCGCCGCAGCCAAATAATTATGCGTCCGACAGCTCCCAATGCCGGTACGCGCACTTGGGGCACTGGTCGCTACCTGACGCCAGCGCAAGGGCCAATTACTTCCCCCTTTGGCTATCGTGTTCACCCTATATTCGGCACTATGCGCTTCCACACTGGCGTTGACATCGGTGCCTATTACGGCAGCCCTGTGCTCGCTTCCGACAGCGGCGTCGTCATCGATTCGGGTTGGATGGGTGGCTATGGCAATTGCATTATTATCGACCATGGCGGCGGCTACAGTACCCTTTATGCACACTGTTCCGAGTTGTACGTATCCTACGGCCAATCGGTAGCCAAAGGCCAACAAATTGCCGCCGTAGGTTCTACAGGCAATTCAACTGGCCCGCACTTGCACTTTGAAGTGCGCATAAACGGTGAGCCCGTCGATCCTTTGGGCTTCATTTAGCGAGCCATCATTTAACCAAAGCCAGAAAGGAAGACCTTTATGCCTAAGCACCTTTTCCCCAGCTTTAATGCGAAAGAAAATTTTATAGTTAAGCTCAGTAGCTATAAAACTAAAAATTTTCTTTTCCGGGCTGCCAGTTCGTTGCTTCTGGCTTTGGCTCTAAGTGGCTCGCCTCTAAATGCAGCCGCCGCTACCAACGCGGACGACGCCGCTGCCTCTAAAGCGCAGGCCCCTTCCAGCTCTGCAACCACAGCAGCTCACAGCCTTGAAAGCTCGGCTCAGAAGCTTGACAGTTTGGAAGAAGTGAGCTGCGACGTTTTAGGCCAAACTTTTAATATTTTACTAGACAACGCCATTGAGCCACCTTCTCCTCAAAAAGTTTGGCAATTTGTGCGGGAAGGGGCCAACGAATTTTTTAAAGAGCACAGCTTAGATAGCCAATGGCTATCCGAATACAAAGCCGACAACGCGGATTTAGAACGTTGGCAAGCCTTGCAAAACATAACTTCACTGTATCGCCAAGCGGTCAAGCGCTACCCAGACTTGGCCTCCGACCCAAAGTTTACGGTCTGTTTAGCCCAAGCTATTACCGATTCGGCTGAAGATACTTACACTGTTTTTGCCAGTTTGGATGAATATGACGATCTAAGTAATTATCTAAGCGGCGATTATTCCGGCAGCTTGGGCGTAGTGCTCACCCCTAGCCGCGATTCTCAGGGACGTTCTCATTTTATAGTCGCAGCGCTGGCCCCAGATTCTCCAGCTCTGAAAGCAGGCTTGCGCCAAGGCGACGAGCTTATCGCTCTTAATGATAAACCGCTGGCTAATTTAAATCCGCAACAATGTTTGCAACTTATGCGCGGCCCTAACGGCAGTCAAGTTTCTTTAACTTACATAACTGACTTAATGCGCAAAATGGGACGAACTAGTAGTCGCAAGTTGCTCTTAACTAGAGCTGAAGTCCATTTTCCAGCTACTTGGGGACAAATTCTTTATCTCGATACCAAGGGCCGATTTTCTGTACAGAATCTCAGCTTAAAAGCCACTTCTTATGACGAAATAGAAGAAGAAACTACTAGTCCATCAATTTCAACGCAATCAACTTCAAAAGTCGGCGCAAATGCTTCAATTGAAAATACGCCCCCATTAAAAATTGGTTTACTTCGAGTAGATATGTTTAACGGCTCAACTAATATTGAAGCTGAACGTGCCCTAATCGCTCTAGAAAAAGCAGGATGCCAAGGGTATATCTTAGATTTGCGTGGTAACCCAGGAGGTTATACCAACGCTGCTAGAGACTTATGCTCTAAATTTTTGCCAGAGCATAGCCTTATAGCCTCACTGGTCGACAAAAATGGCCAAAGTGAAAAAACTATTTATACCTATCGCAATAATCATCCAGCTAAGCCTATGGCCGTTTTAATCGACGGACAAACAGCTTCAGCAGCAGAAATTACCGCCGGTGCCTTGCGAGCCCACAAAGCAGCCTTTTTAGTTGGATCGGCCAGCTTCGGCAAAAACAGTTCACAAAAAATTTATAATTTTGAGTTCCCTCCGGGAGAAACTTCATCTTGTAAAGTGACTTATACTCACTATCGGACACCAGACAATTTGGACTTGGGTAAATCGGGTTTAATTCCCGAATATATAGTTCAAGCTCCTTTTGGTCTACGTTATCAACCTTTGCAAGACAAACAATTGAAAAAAGCTTTTGAATTATTGCAAAAGGAATTAGGAAAGCAAAAATAACGATCTCAAAACTAAAATAAGGGCTTTTTCCTTTCTTAGCGAAAGAGAGCGACAATACTTTGCAACCTGACCTTTGCCTGGCTTTGACCAGTGGCAAAGTCTATAAGAAAAAGATTCACCACGGCGGCTTGTTACCGCTCCAGGTTCGATTCAGGAGAATTAACCATGAATTTAAAGCACACTTTTGTTCCGGCTGCCGCCGCTGCAGTTTTAGCGATACTTACTTCTATGCCTGTAAGCGCTAAGCCTGATCAAAATCGAACTGCCCAAGATTCTTCGGCTCAGCATTCTGTTTACAAGCAGACTTTGGCTCAAAAAGCCAAACAAAGCAACAAAACTAAAGCCAAAGTTAGCAAAACGGCAGCCAAACAAGCTCCTGTCAACAAAGTCTCCCAAAAAGATTTGGACAGCGCTTTGGAAATGCTTGATAAAGCTTTGCTCCTGGTCAAAACTGAAGCCAGAGAAAAAGCCAAGCCGGGAAAGATTACCAATTGTGCTTTCGACGCCATGACCTTATTCATGGAAGACAACAAGCTCACTTCCGATTTCTTTAAACAAATCGATGTCGACGCTACTCCTGAAGAAGCCAATAAATCCTTGCGCTCTCAATTTATCAAGGCTGCCAACACCTACCCTCAGTTGATGAAAGATCAAATGCTGACCATGGCTGCCCTTAAAGGCATAATGAGAGCCACCGACGATCCTTATACAGTATATATGACTCCTGATGAGTATAAAAACCTCAACGAGCAAATGAGCGGAGGCAACTTCGGCGGTATAGGTATCGTTATGGGACTGAGCGGAGATGAAAAAGATCCCGCCAATAGCCGCGTTTTAGTCATCAACAAAGTGATGGAAAAAGGGCCGGCTGCTCGAGTTGGTTTGCGCAATAATGATGAAATTACCCATATTAGCGGTAAATCTACCTATGGTATGAGTTTAGTCCAGTGCTCCAAACTCTTGCGCGGCGAAGCTGGTTCCACTGTTAAGCTTACTATTCGTCGTCCTAGCTCTGGCCACGTTTTCAACGTTTCCTTAACTCGCGAAGTTATTCACGTAGATACTTTGAAGCATGAGGTTATCGAGCAAGATGGCGTAAAAGTCGGTTACTTAGCTTTGGGTATTTTTGGTGAAAGTACCAACTCGGAAATGGAAGCTGCTGTTCGTGATTTAGAAAAGCAAGGATGCCAAGCTTACATTATTGATGTGCGTAACAATTCAGGCGGTTACGTTTCTGCCGCTGTCGATGTTTGCTCCAAGTTTGTCAAAACTGGCAGTCGTATTGTATCTATTGTCGACGGAGCCGATCATGAGCAAATTATTTACTCACGCCCCAATTTGCATTCTTCCCAAAAGCCCTTAGTTGTATTGATAAACAGCAACTCGGCCAGTGCTTCGGAAATTACTGCTGGCGCCATTCGCGACTTAAAGCGCGGCCAACTCGTAGGCGTAAAGTCTTTTGGTAAAGGCAGTGTGCAAAAGCTTTATCCTTACCAATTCCCGGCCAACAAAACTTCTGCTTTTAAGATTACCACCGCCCATTATCATACTCCAGCCGGTCATGACATCCACAAAGCTGGTCTGAAACCAGATGTGGAAGTAAAGATGGAAGATGAGCTTATTTTGGAGCGCGAGAAAGATACTCAGCTGAAGAAAGCTTTGGAAATTGTAGCTTCTGAAGCAAAAGTTCAGCAAGAAAGCGCTAAAAAGCAAGAAGAAGCTACCCAAAATGATGCTTCTATTACAGTAAATAGCGTCTTTGATGAACTTCCCCATATTGAGAAGTCCCTTTCCGGCTCCTATACAATTACCAAAAGAGTTATGGATGTAAAAGGTGAAAATGTGATCGATAACGTTACAGTAAAAACTGCCGACGGTAAAGAGCATCATTTCCGCTTTATCATTAAATCAAAGTTTGGCCAATAAAAGATTATGAGTAACAAAGCTGCTGAAGACACACATCAAAGCACAGAATCGAATGCAAAGCTCCCGGACTTAGTTCAGGTAGAGGCTGTTTCTGAAGAAGAACCCCAAGCAACTGCTGTTGAGTCCGGTTCGGCTTCTAG
>SFMI01000074.1 GCA_004554425.1 Candidatus Saccharimonadota bacterium
TCTGAGGTCTTTTTGATATAAACAAAACCGCCCTCGGAGGTTTCTCTGACAAACGTACCGTAAATTGACGACACGGCAGGCTTATTTGTGCCGACCTTGAGGTCATAAACGCCGTAAAGTTCGGTGTCTGCATCAAACATTCTGCCCGAGATAAGCCCCGCTTTTTTTGACACGGTTTTAAGGTAGCTGTCTGTGAAAATATCCCATCTTTCGGCGAGTCTGCCCGATTTATCAGCCGTTCTGTCACGCTGGGAGCTCAATGACGTGCAGGTTCCCTTTGACAAGTCGGCAGAAAAAGCCTCGGTGTAGGTTTTATCCTGAGAGTATGCCTGTTTTTCGTCGGTGCTCAGAAGCAGCAATTTGCCCGTCTTGCCGTAAATTGACGGCATATCAACAAGCTTTGCAAAAATGTATGAGTAATATTTAACGTCGGCATTTGAATTTACAGTTGTGAAAAGGCCGTAGCCGAGCGTTTTGCCGTCAACGGTTATGTAATAAACCGTAATCGGTACCTTTTGATAAGTGCACTCGGGTTTTAACTCTGCGGTTTTAACCTCACCGCCGTAGCTGACGAGCGACGAGCCGTTATACTGATAAAAGCTGACGGTGGAATCGGTGTTTAAGCAGTAATAAATCGAGTCAATGTCGGATTTTATGGGCGGACTTTTTGTCAGCACCGAGGAAGAACCGAGCGTCGAGAAATCCGCACCCTTTACCGAGCCTGATAAATTCGACGAAATACTGCCGAGCTTTAATCCGCCGCCGTTGAGGCTCAATATCAGAGCAACAACCGAAATCACCAGCAACACGCTGAAAACAGGAATAAGAATCTTATGTATCTTTTTCATTATAAATCCTCCTTATTTTATAATGAGCTCAACCGGGCAATGGTCGGAGCCGTAAATTTCAGAATGAATCGACGCACTGACGAGCCTGTTTTTAAAATCATCCGAAACGCAGAAATAATCTATACGCCAGCCTGCGTTTCTCTCCCTCGCGCCGAATTTATATGACCACCAGGAATAGGCACCCTCAAGCTCGGGGTTAAAATACCTGAAGGTGTCAATAAACCCTGCGCCTAAAAGCTCACGGAATTTATCCCTTTCCTGCTGTGAATAGCCTGCTCTGCCCTCGTTGGCCTTGGGATTTTTTAAATCAATCGGCTCTTTTGCAACATTGAGGTCACCGCAAAAAACAACGGGCTTACTCTTTTGAAGCTCTGTCACCTTTTGTCTGAAAGCGTCCTCCCACGCACAGCGGTGGTCAATGCGCTTTAAACCCTCCTGTGAGTTCGGCACATACACCGTGATAAAATAATAATCGGGGAACTCGAGCGTTATCATTCTGCCTTCATTGTCAAGCGACGGCACGCCGATACCCATTGTAACGCTCAGCGGCTCCTCTTTTGTAAAAACCGCCGTGCCGGAATAACCTTTCTTCTCGGCATAATTCCAGTATTGATGATAACCGGGCGTTTCAAGTGTAAGCTGCCCGGGCTGAAGCTTTGTTTCCTGCAAGCAGAAAACATCTGCGTCAAGCGATGCGAAAGCATCATAAAAGCCCTTGCCCACGCACGCTCTGATGCCGTTGACATTCCATGAAATAAATTTTTTCTCTTTCATATTAAATCATCCGTTTTAATGTTGTTGCTTTATTGTATCACACAAGTTTAAAAAAATCTATCCGCTTTTTAAACAACCGCCGTTTTTATGATAAATTTTTTGTTTGGGTTTTGTATAAAATCACATAAAAGATATGTTAAATTAAGTTAATTTAACAAAAAGTTAAAAAAAGGGTGGAAATTCATTTTATTTTATGATATTTTTAGGATCTAATTTGACTTTGTATTTATAAAAAATTATTTTATACCGCTCTCTTGGGATGCTGCTGATTTAGCGGTTTGTAAACGAAATTCGCTTTCTAATATACTGAAAATACGCACATCCCAATAGCGTCCATCAGACCAGAAAGATTCTCTCTCCGTTCCCTCTTGAATAAAGCCGCACTTTGTAAACATATGGGCTGCTCTCTCATTAAATTCTAAGACATGTACAGTTACTTTGTGTAAGCGCAACTGATCAAAAACGAATCCGCATAGGGCCATAACCGCCTCTTGGCCATAACCTTTGCCGCGCATGGAAGCTTCTCCTAAGATGATACCCAATTCACAATTTGCGCAGCGCAAGTCAAGATTGCGTATTTCTATATTGCCAATATATGCTCCGTCATTTAATTTTATAGCAAAAATAGAGGTTTCTGGGTTGCTATTGGCGCTATTGTACCAACCTTCCAGTTCGTTAAGTGATTTAGGCATGGGCAAAGCACCAGCATAACGACACAATTCCATATCGTTGGCCCATTGATAATTTTTACCTAAATCACAATGCTCTAAAGGCCATAAACGCAATCTTTCAGCTTGAATCATTATTTTTCTCCCACAAAAATATCTTCAGGCAAATTCGTCCAAAAAAACTCACCTTGACTTCTGCAGATAAGCTCTTCCAGCCTGCTCAATACTATTTACCCGACGGGGGCGCGATTTTTTTTAGTAGATCTACTGAAAACAAATAGCATAGGGGCAAATATGCCGAATTTTACGCAGTTTGTGTAGGATAAACGTAGTTGAACACGAAGTCGGCCAGACCGTTTTATTCTGGGATGAACATATATTTTCTGTATATTCATTGAGACGGAGCTGCGTAAGCAGTTTAACTCCGATCTAGGTTTAGGCTAATAGCCCAAATAGGATTGGAAAATATGATGAGGGTTTATAACTACAATGGCAGAGTTGTCAGCTTCTAATTTGCAGAAATATCAAACTATGGTAAAACTGCATCCTCAGGACGCTGAGGCGTTTTTTCAACTAGGGCGAGAATATCAGATAGCTGGAAACGTCGGTGAAGCTGTCAAAGCTTTTCAACAAGTTTTACATTTACAGCCCAATCACGCTTTGGCATATTTACACCGCGGCTTGCTTTTTGCAAAAAATGCTGAATTGAATGGCGCTTTGGAAGATCTGGAAAAAGCCTTGCGCCTTGACCCTCATGTACTCAATGTTTTTACCGATCCCGTTTATTTGGCTTTTTACAGAAAAGAAGTTAAGGAAGCTCTGGCCGCTTTTGAGCGTCCTGTAGCTTTAAATCCCAATGATGGTTATGCCCATTATCAGTTAGGACGTGCCAACCGCCTTTTAGGACGTCCGGAAATTGCTTTAAAACACCTCAATAAAGCCGTAGACGTCAACCCTCGCCTTTGGGAAGCTCGCGAACAAGCTGGCTTGATTTATTCCCAGTTAGGCCAGAACAAGATGGCTATTATCAATTTGCGCAAGGCCACCGAAGACAATCCTCGTTCTGCCGAATCGCATTACCAGCTTGGTTTAATTTATGAAAAAGAAAACCAAACTGTACCGGCTATTAAGCAATTTGAAGCGGCTCACGCCTTAGATGCCAAATGCACTAGATACTTGTTCTCTCTTGGCCGTATCAATATGAAGGTCGGCCGTTACAAGCAAGCTATGGTGCAGTTCCAAAAGACCCTCAACATTGATCCTAATAATGCAGAGGGCTATCTTTCTTTGGCTCGTTGTTGCAAAGAAGTCTATCGCCCTGACTTAGCTATGCAAATGTACGAGAAGACGGTCTCTTTAAATCCTGAGTATACTGAAGCTTGGAGTGAATATGGTCAAATTGCTTTCCAGCTTGGTAATTGGCCTAAAGCTGTCGAGGCTATTGGAAAAGCTTTGGAACTCGACCCTGGAGATTATGAGTCTTACTTCAATTTATCTCAGGCCTATCAAAAGATGGGCAACTTTATCGGAGCTTCCAAAGCCCTTACTCAAGCTATTCAGTTGAATCCTCGTGATAGTTATAGCTTTTACAACTTAGGCTTAGTCTCCGAGCAAATGGACAACATAGACGATGCTATTAAAGCCTTTAGTCAAGCTGTTGAATTGCAACCGAGAAATTCTCAATTCCATGTCAGTTTAGGTAAATGCTACGTTAAACGCAGAGATGGCGAGAAAGCTATTGAGGAGCTGAAGACCGCTGTTGAAATCAATCCTAATGATATTGAAGCGCATACCATTTTAGCTTCGATATATCGTAAGTTCGGCCAATCAGACAAAGCTATTCAAGTTTATCAGCGTATTTTGGAACTTTCTCCCGACAATCTCGATATCTACTACGAGATTGGTGCTGCTTATCTTGAGCTCAACGAGCCCAAGTATGCTTTGTTCGGCTTTAATAAAGTGCTTAAAGCTAAGCCCAACGATGCTCGCAGCTTAAGAGCCGTTGGCCGTACTTATTTGCAAAAGTTAAATAATTATGTAGTAGCCGTAGACTTCTTAAAGAGAGCTTTAGATGCCAAGCCAGACTACGAAGATGCTTTGGTCGATCTCGGTGAAGCCTATATCAAGCTCGATCAAGCCGATATGGCTTTAGAGCAGTATGATAAAGCTTGTAAGCTCAATCCTAACAATGTGGAGATCAGGTGTCGTTATGCTTCCGTACTCAGCAGAGTTGGCAGGCCTGCCGAAGCTCTTCGCGTTATTCAGGCTGTTATAGCTGCTTATCCGGAAGCTGTTGCTCCGCGTGTTACCAGAGCTCAAATTGCTATGGCCAGTGGCGATTTAGTGGAAGCTTTGGATCAATACCAGCGTCTGGTACTTATTGCTCCCAAGAACAGCACTTTCTGGTTGGAAGCTGCTCGCTTGCAAGAGAAGCTTGGTTATATAGAAGAAGCCAAGAAGTCTTACTCCAAAGTTTTGAAGTTTATCCCCGAGCATCCTGAAGCTACCGAACATTTGGAAAATCTCTTCGCTGTTTCTGATGTGGATAAGAGCGATGATCGCGTAGCCGCTGTAGAAATGAAACAAGCGGAAGAAGTAGTGGAGCCAGAATCCAATTTGCCTCCGGAACTTTCCGAGTATATCAAAGAAGATATGGAAAAAGGGACAGCCAGTGTCTCTTCGGTGCTCTCATCTCAGGAAATATTCTCTCAAGGTGTTATCGCACAAGCGACTGGCCGCTTAGAAGAAGCCAGAAGCCTCTTTATGCAAGCTATTGTGCGTGATCCTGAATATTACCCAGCTTATTTACAAACTGCGTTATCTTTGATTAACAGCGGAGATATACAAAACGGTCGTGGATTGTTAGAAAAAGGCCGTGCTCTGGCTGTCGAGGCTTCAGATGAAGGCCTTACCAAAATGTTTGATACTGAGCTTACTAAGCTTGATCAAGTTGCTCAGGCTGCGGCTCAGGCTGTGGCTCAAGCTACGGCTCAGTCAGCTCAGACCGTCCCATCTGTCGAGAAACAAACTCCCGCTGCCGAAGCCAGTAGCGCTCCCACGCAAACGACCGAGCGTTATGTCGCTCCGGCCAATGTGGCCAACGAAGTGGCTGATCTTATCGATATGGGCTCAGATTTCTTGGAATTGGGCCATTACGAGAGAGCGCGTCAACGTTTGAGCCAGGCTTTGAAATTGGACGCTCAAAACCTCAAAGCCATTACTTTGCTTGGCGATTGCTACTTTGCTGAAAACAACACAGCCAAGGCTCGCGAGTGCTGGGAAAAAGCCAATTCTATATCTTTTACCGAACCTACCAGCCGCAAGCTTATTGCTGTTTACATTCAAGCCGATCAGACAAATTTGGCTGTGGACGTTTTGCTCAAATTGCAAGAAATGGCCGAAGACAAGGCACCTATCGCCGCCGAAATTGGCAATTTGCTCATGAAAAACATGGCCTCTACAGAAGAAACTGGCGATCTGGCTGCTGCTCAAGATGTACTTTTCAAGTTGCGTTCCATGCAGCCTGATAACGCTCTGGTCAGCAGAGAATTGGTACGCCTGTATCACGAGCGAGCCGACAAAGAAGAGCAAGCCGGAAAATTCGAGGCGGCTATTTCGATCTTCGCCGAGCAATTCGACCAAGATCTCGATCCGGAAGATGCCAAAAAATCTATCCAAAGGTTGTACAGTTTGCGCTCTTCCAAAGCTGAAGAGGAAGGCAATTACGAACTGGCTGTGGCTTCGCTTAGCAAGCTGGCATCTAGCCGTTTCGCTTCCGACAATGTTGCTGAGGAAATTACTCGCTTGTATGTCGACTGGGCAGCTTCTTATGAGGCCGATGGCAATTACACTGAGGCTATTTCGCTCTTTGATAAGTTGCTGGAAAGTTATCCCGGTAATAAGACTGCTGAATCTGAAATCAGCCGCTTGGTTCAAGATTGGGCTCAAGAGCAGCTTAGCAGCGGACAGTATGAACAAGCTATCAAAATTTATAAAAATTATGCCAAGCGCAGCTTTGCCGAGTCTATCGACAAGTCGATCGTGGCCGTTTACTCGCGTTGGAGCGAAGAAATGGTCGAAGATGGCATGTATAGCGATGCTGATAGATTGCTGCATTATTTGGCTAAAGAGCAACCTAACAACACTCAAGTGGCCGAATATATTATCAACTTGTCTGTTCGCTGGAGTCGCTATCTGGAAAGCGAGAACAAGTTTGCTGAAGCCGTTAAAGTTGTACGTCAAACTTTAAGTGAGTATCCTTCGGCTCAAGCTTGTGTAGACGAGTTAGTAAAACTTTACGAGGCTAAAACTAGAGAATTGGCTGACGATGGACTCTATGAAGATGCTATTAAAGCCTATAGAGGCTTGGCTTCAGAGTGCAAGAGTTCCGAACATATTGCCAATGAGCACATCGCTCACCTTTATAGTGCTTGGCTCGATTCTTTGGAGCAAAATGGCCGTTACGAAGAGGCTATTTCTGTGGCCAAAAATTGGGCAGCCAGTGTATCTGATGATAAAGAAGTCCGTGAGCAAATTTCGCGCTTATATAAGTCTTGGGCTGAAAGTTACGAGAACAATGGCAATTACTCAGAAGCGATTTCTTGTCTTACCAAGTTGGCTAAATTGCAGCCTGACGAAACCTCTATCAAAGCGGAAATTGAGCGTCTTTATAGCTACTGGGCCGATGTTAAAGAAAATGCCGATGATTTTGCTGGAGCGATCGTTGCTTGCGAACATCACTATAACCATGATCCAGAACATACAGCTAGCTTAGATAATATTAAACGTCTGTATGGATGTTGGATTCGTTACGAAGAAGCTCTTGGAGCTTATTCAGAAGCTATCGATATTGTCAGACAATTTAGGAATCGTTTCCCGAATTTGGCTGAAGCTAATGAGTATGAGTGCCGCATTGCTCTTGCTTGGGCCGATGAATTGGCCCAGAGTGGCGAGTATGAAGAGGCTATAAAAGTTATTGATGAGCTGATAGAAGACGTTGGAGCTAGTGATGAATTACAAATTAAGCTGCGCTCCTTGCACTATCGTTGGGCTGATGCTTTAGCAGCCGAAGAACATATTCAAGCTGCTTCTGCTGTTTTGGATAGTCTCGCTAAACGTGAACCAGGTTTACAAGAAATACGCAAGCGCAAATTTACTATTTTCAGCAACAAAGCCAAAGCTTCAGAGAAAGATGGCGATTATGTTGGAGCAGTCACAATTATGCGTCGCTTCAATCAGCTTGATCCCAGCTTTGAAGCCGGTGTGACAGAGATTATACGCATTTACAAGCTGTGGTCTGAGCATGAAGAAAAAGCCGGACGTTATGCAGAGGCTATTCAGCAACTTGCTAAGTTACAAGACTTTGCTCCCGAAGCAGAAGGTTTGGAGTCTTGCTTCTTAGACGTTTATAAAAAATGGTCTGAGTCGTTTGTTGAACAAGCTGCCTATCGTAAAGCTATTGATGTTATGGTCGGCATTTTGAACTATTTGCCTAAGTCAGCTGAGGCTATAGAGCGGATTGTAGACCTTTATACACAGTGGGCCAAAACTTTGCTTCAAAATGGCAGTTACGAAAGTGCCGTAGCTATTTGTTGCGAGTGTGAAGATCATTATTTTGCCAAAGGCAGTATAGAAGAGTGCAAGATTGAAACGTACGATCTCTGGGCTCAGTCTCTGGAAAAACAGTACGAGACTAGACAGGCTATCGAAGTTTTGCGCAAACTTTTAGCTACTGCTCCGGATTTTGCTGGAGTCAAAGATCGTCTGTCTACTCAGTTAGTTATT
>SFMI01000075.1 GCA_004554425.1 Candidatus Saccharimonadota bacterium
CACTTACACAAGCTTCATAGTTAAAAGCTGCTATTCTGTTTTCAAAACTTTGCTTAGTTGCTCGTGGCAACTGCTCGAGTATATTACCGCTAAGTGCCTACCCTGTCAAGCACTTATGAGCAAAAATGTGCAAAATTTTTCGCTAATGCATGTTTGGGCTAAATTTATAGCCACGTTGTTTAGTTCGTTATATCCCTCCTAGAAAGATCGCTAACGCGATAAAGTTTTCTCCGGTGGGTATAACGAACGTTTTGAGCGGATATAAATTTCATTTGTGTTGCGCAACACAGTTACATTCGTAGTTTTTAGCCAACAAGCGGAAGCAGTGGCGAATGGAAGGCGAAGAATATTGGCCGTTAGGCCAGTTCGAGCCTGGAAGAGCCACTAGCTGGAGCCAGCCAACATGAACACGAGCCCGCAGCCTAAACTTATAGCGAAATAAAGCTAACACAAAATAGCTAACGGGCGGGCAACACTAATTAGCGTTTCTACAATGAAAAACTACGCAACAAAAACTAACACTAACGTATAATACCGTAAGCCAGCTTATTAATAACTTCATCAGGGTTGCCATCACCAACGATATGGCCATCCTTAAAAAGCACAACTCGTTGGCACTTAGCCGCTACATCAGGCTCGTGAGTAACCATAACGATAGTCAAACCTTCTTTACGGTTAAGCTCTTGGAATAAAGCCATGACTTCGTCTGAGCGCTTTGAATCAAGATTGCCAGTAGGCTCGTCAGCCAAAATAAGGGCCGGGTTGGTTACCAAAGCTCTGGCAATAGCAACACGCTGTTGTTCACCGCCCGAAAGTTGAGTAGGGACATGATAAATTCTTTTTTCCAAACCTACTCGGCAAAGGGCTTCTTTGGAGCGACGGAAGCGTTCTTCGGCTTTAATATGAACACCAGTATAAAGTAACGGTACTTCCACATTTTCTATAGCGGAAGTTCTGGCCAATAAGTTGAAGCCTTGAAAGACAAAACCGATATTTTTATTTCTAATCAGAGCTCTTTCATCGTTGCTCAAATGGCAAACTTCTTGGTTATTTAGTTTATAAGATCCAGAAGTTGGCTTATCCAAACAGCCAAGAATGTTCATCATGGTAGACTTTCCTGAGCCGGAAGGTCCCATAATAGCAACCATTTCCCCCTCTTGCACATCAAGATCGACACCACGCAGAGCATGCACTTCGACATCTCCACCAATTACATAAGTACGAGTCAGACCGCGTATGGATATAACAGACACAATGCCTCCTTATAGCAGCCAAAAGATTGTAAATCTAATCGTTTATGCTGGCTTGCCACGAAATGGTATGAGATCCTCCCACATTTATCACACCTTTAATTAACTTGCCGTGACGCGACGCTTTCCAGGTAGCTCCGTCAGTTTTAACTCCATTACCAAACCTGGCATTAAAAGCTGCTTGCTTTCCTTTAATAATGCAAGTACCGCTCATGTTCCCCAAGCGATCAGTATTGCCGCTTAAAACATATTCTATATTCCACAGATTGCCTTCTTGTCCAGACTGTGCGATCGTCTCTAAAACTCTACCACTGACTTCAAAATTTTGTACTTTCAAGCGGCAATTATTGTCAATGAAGAGAGTGCCACTTCCATTCATATCAGGAACGTGAGGCAGACAGTAGCTACCACTAGCATTAAGAGTTCTAGTACTTAAATTTAAGGAATAATCATTTAAAATAATAGCTCTGGAGAAAGGTTTGTGTTTTTGAGTAAAGATGCGTCCAGAAGCGCTTAAAATAGCCGTCTTCACGTTAATTGGCCCGGAGAAAGTAATAACAGCATATAAACGCGCCATACCATCAGTCGGATACCAACTAAAACGTATTTCTCCACTCCAATCATTGGCACGATAATGACTAGAAGCGGCGATTGTTATATCTTGAGCATCTAGTTTGGATATGCAACCATAAACTTTGGTGGCAGCCTTGATAACTTTAGGATCATCCCAATCAAGAATGATATTTAAATCTCTGCCTAAATTACGCATTCCAGAAAGGAATGCATTTACTCCACCTTTATGCTCTGCATAACATTGTACTAAATCTATAGATCTAAATCTGGCTAGCTCGACTCCTTGAGCCTGTTTTACGCCAACTAAATAGGCCTCGGGAAGCGTATTGATTAAAGAAGAATCAGCATAAAAAGATCTAAATAAAGTAGAAGAAATACCTGAGGCGGTAAATTTGCGCAAATTGGCATTAGGCCCAGTCTCTGCATTGATTTTTTCCAAAGTTTGCTTGCCTAAAGCTGCAAAGAGATTGCGAAACTCTAAGTTTTTTTGTACAGCCCAAACTTGCATAGGTGCAAAAATGCACAACAAACTGAGCGATAAAGCCAGCGCCGCCCCCCACAGCCTACGCTCAGTTGCTGCCATTTTCTTTATCTTGATTAGATTCGTAAGTTTTTTAGAAATCATAAACGCCATCGTCCGCATGTTTGCTCTGTTGGCGTCCCTGAGGCATTCCTTTAACGCCACCATCATTGATCGGCTCGTCTGGAATAGCCAGCAACTCCTCTTCAGCCTCTTCACCGTCAGGGATCTTTTCGACTGGTTCCTGAGTAGTATCTTTTTTACCACTACGACGCTTTAGAGCACTAGCACGTGACTGTACCGCCTCGCGTGTTTTAGCCTCGGCATCTAGTTTTTCCGCTTCACGTTTTTTCTGCCGTTCTCTTTCCCTGGCCATTTGGTGACTGTATTGTGGGTTGGCACTTTCTTTAGCAGCTTCCCGCTCAGCAGCTTCTTTGGCTTCTGCCGCTTCTCGATTGGAGGCTTGCTCTAACGCTTTGGCGATTTTGCCATGCGGAGACACATATTCAACATAATTCTTTATAAAATAGCTGCCGCAACGAGGATTCAAAACTAGGTGAATGATATTGCCTTCGGCTCGCTTAATATAAATAGTATCAAGCAAAAAGTCTTCTAAGATTAGCTTTTCCAAGATTTTGCTGTGCACATCTGGCAACTTGCTCAAGTTTAAATCAGCAGCCACTGCCCGATAATGGGTATCCATGCTATCAGCCTTACAAGCGCTTTGATTCTTATCTATACTCCACGCTCCGGAGAGAGTTTGTAAAGGCAACTTTACATTTGGATTACCGCTAGAAGAAATAAAACGCTGTTGCAAGTTGGCTAAATAACCATATAACTCAGGAGAAGCATACCAGCACTGAGCCTTAACTTCAGGGCTAAGTTCCGGAATAACTTCCTTAACTTCCGGCTTTTTCGCTTTATCAACCTTGACACCCTTAGCTTTGGCTTTATCGGCAGCTTTAGCTTGACTAACCTTTTGCACGACTTTTTCTGCGAAGGGAACATCTACTCCACAATTTTTAAATTTGGAGGAATCGACGAGGCAAAGCCAATTATTTTTCAGGCCTTCAGCTAATTTTTCGCTAGAATCGTATACGGGAAGTCCTCTAACTTCGCATAAATCTAAAGGCAAATCGTAACGACTTTGTAAAGTTCTGACAAAATTATCACCAGACTTCAAGCCGACATAAGAAGCCACTATTTTCCAAAGGTATAAATCTGATTCATCACCCAAAGCTAATGAAGCATTTTCGGCATTAACTTTATCACCATAAACTGTACGTAAACCGCAAAGTATTTCTCTAGTGTAGACGTTATTCCATAAGTCAAGATATTTTAAGTCATAAAGTTCTAAAGCTTCCAGAAGCCCAACTCGATTAGGGTCAGTTTCCGCATCAAGTTCCAGCTCTTTTTCTCGACGCAAGTAAGCATAGATAACGTCGTCGTTGTTTACCACTCCGTTATGATAGGCAGAAATAGCCAAATCTGTGCGCTCACCATATTTAGCTAGCAAATACTTAAAAAATAAAACTGAATCTTCTAAGTTGCAATCGACTAAAAGACGCTCGTCCTTAAGCTGATTTTTATCAGCTAGAGCTTGATGGCGTTCTGCACAATCAGCTAATTTAGCAGCTTTATCTAAACGCTCAGCCTTTATTTTGTCTTCTCTAGCTTCAGATGTACGCAATCTAGCCGATTCAAGTTGCCATTCCTCAGCTTTGGCTTTACCAAAAGCATGGGCAGTTTCAATAGCGCCAGGAGTCATCTGACCTAATCCAGCAGCATTAGCAAATGATACTTTACTAACACCTCCAGAATTCTCCCAACTGACAATGGCCCACATTGGCTCAAAAGGAACATCTAAAGTTGTGCAAATATCTTTAAGCTGGGCTTCTACTTGGCGAGCTACAGCATGATTATTCAATAAGTTGTGATTTGCTGTCTGATGATACACAATATAGTGGTACCCTAAAACAGTATGGACAGCTTGTTCTGCCTGTTTTTCATCATAAGAAGGCAGGAACTCTTTAACTCCATTTACTACGGCAGCCCGCTCACGCTTATTGTATTTCTGTTTGTAGTAGTCATCCAATAAGGAATCTCCCCGCTCATATGGGGAAGACTCTTCGGTGAAAACGCCATCATCTTCCAAAGAAGAGTCCTGAGCTGCATTTCCTGAACCAGCCACGGGCGCTGGAGCACCTTGGTCTTTAGAACCTGAACAAGCCACTGCCCCGATTCCTAAAGAACCAATAAGCAAAACGGTACACAATCTGAGAGCAAAGCGGCTGCGACCGGTACTGGTGTCGGCCCCGCACTTCAAATGATCAAGACTAAACATATCTTGACAGTTTGTGGAAAAAGCTTGTCTTCCTTTTTGATATGTCACAGCCTAATCTACAGACATGAATCAAAATATGGTACTATTGCAGAAAAATAAGCGGAGGGGAAAAATGCGTACCAAAAAAGACAACGCTTTTTTAGGTGATTATGGTGAGAGAGTTGCCCTACAGTATTTGCGTTCTGTAGGTATGCACATTATAGAAACAAATTATACTCTCCACCGTCAGCCCAAATCCTCAAAACGCAAGTATTCTCCTGATAGTAAAGGCACTATTTTGGGCGAAATAGATATTGTAGCCCAAGAAGGCGATACCTTGGTATTTGTAGAGGTGAAATGGCGCAGCAACGACCGCTTTGGCCGTCCTGTTGAAGCGGTAACACAAGCCAAGCAGCGCCGCTTGCGTCTACTGGGTGAAGCTTACATAATTGCCGAAAAGCCCCACTTTAACAAAGCCCGCTTCGACGTTATAGGTATCGTCGGCTTTCATCCTTATCTTAAGGTAGAACATATACGCAACGCTTTTTAAAGAGGATACTTGCTGCCAACCAAAATTATACGGAGATAGGAGCTCGCAAAGCAGGATGATAACGATAGTTTTCCAACGTGAAATCGCCAAATTCAAAATCGTCTAATCGGCGGCGTTCTGGGTTAATTTTCATAGTTGGTAAAGCGTAGGGTTCACGTTGCAAAAGTTCTTCAACTTGCTGTAAATGATTTAAATAAAGATGAGCATCACCTATAGTATGTACAAAATCGCCCGGCTCCAAAGAACATACTTGAGCAATCATCATAGTCAATAAAGCGTAAGAAGCGATATTAAAAGGAACGCCTAAGAAAACGTCGGCGCTGCGTTGATAAAGCTGACAAGATAATCGGCCATCATTTACATAAAATTGAAAAAGGACATGACAAGGAGGAAGAGCCATCTTATCTAGTTGGCCCACATTCCAAGCACTGACGATTAAACGTCTAGAAGTGGGATTACTTTTTATTTCTTCAATTACATTTTCTATTTGGTCTATAGTGCCGCCCTCATAATCTGGCCAGGAACGCCACTGGACTCCATAAATAGGCCCCAGCTCACCTTTTTCATCTGCCCAAGCATCCCAAATAGAAACTTTATTTTGCTTTAAATAAGCTATATTGGAACTGCCTCGGAGAAACCACAAGAGCTCATAAATTACAGACTTAGTAAAAAGCTTCTTGGTAGTAACTGCCGGAAAACCGTCTTGCAAATTGAAACGCATTTGGCGACCAAAAACGCTCTTAGTGCCAGTTCCGGTGCGATCGGCACGTAAAGCTCCATTTTCATAAATATCTTTTACTAATTCCAGATATTGACGCATAAATCGTACCTTTTACAAGTTAGAAAAAAGTATGTAATATATGTAATATTTAGTGTTTGCTAGGCGATCCATACTACTAAGAGTATGAGAGCGAGAGCTATTCTGTAAATAGCAAAAGGCTTAAGCGTGTATTGAGCTACAACTTTTTCCAAAAGCATTATGCCAATCAAACCAGCAATAAAAGAAGCTAAAAAGCCAACAGAAGCAGTCCATATAAAGGTTGGATCTGGCGAAATAGTCGTATTAAAACAACGTACTATTTTGACAAAAAAGGCTCCTCCTACAACAGGCAAAGCGGTTACTAAAGAAATAAGACCAGCTTCAGAACGTTGAATATTCAAAAAGCGGGCAGCAGTCAGTATCGCACCAGAGCGGGAGACTCCAGGGAAAAGAGCCAGCGACTGCGCTATACCAATATATAGCATTTCCTTAATGCCTATAGAATCAAGCTCTCGAGAGCATCCACCTTTAGAATCAGACTTATACAGCAAAAAGCCGAATCCAGCTAAAGCAAAAGCAGTGCACAGCAGTCCATGAAAAAAATGCTCGACCATATTTTCCAAAAGGAATCCCAAAGCGGCGACAGGCACAGTAGCGACAATAATCAGCCAAGCTAATTTTAAATAACTGTTGCCATAATCTGTCCAAGAGAGGATTTTCCCTTGTTTATAGCAAGCTTGTCCATATCTAGATAAGCTCACAAGCATTTTTTTGATTAAGTCCCATTTGTAAAAACAAACAGCCAGCAGAGTACCGCCATGCAAAATAACATCAAACGTTTTACCGAAATAAGGGAAATTGGCTAACTTCGGCAACAACATTAAATGTGCAGAGGAAGATATAGGTAAAAATTCGGTAAAACCTTGAATAATGCCTAAAACTATTGCTTCTAACAAAGGGGCGGAATCAGCAAACACAGCTCAATAAACCTTTTCTAATTTTAACTGTCTTCCAAGCGTTGGTAAGCAACTCTGGAGAACGATTCCGGAGTTAAATCGGGCATGTCCGCCAAAAAAGACAACATCTCTTTTCTGGCGGCAAGTTGATTTTCTCTGGTGTAATAATGCTTGATGGGGGTGCTCATCTTCTTCAGCCAAGTTTTGCCTTCGGAGAAAAAGGCCCTGGCGTCGATAATTTTGCCGTCCAAGCCATATTCACTCATTCCATGCAAGCGTATTCTATCTGCTATAGGGAAAGCAGCAGGCTCAAGTAGATTCCACTCACACATAGTAAAGACCTGACGGTTGCTTTCATCTTGATAAAATTCCAACTCGCAATAATTTCTTTTCATTTTTCCCTTGGAATAACGACTGCGCAATACCGGAGCGATAGTGCGATATTCCCAAACACATTCCAAGAATGAACGACGATAAACAGGTGAAGGACCGTGGACACATTCCCAAATCTGGCGAGCTCTTTTATTTATGACACTCCACACTGCCATAAGTTCTTCTAAGCTAGGATTTACAGAACTATAGACAGACTTCAAAGCGTAACCTTGTTCGTCAGCCTCTTCTTTAGCTAATGCACAAGGAACATAATCTAAGCGTAGCTTGAATTCACGAACAACTACCAAAGGAAGAAGCAAACATTCCAGAGCAAAAACATGCGGACAAGGAAGGCTCAACTCAAAACACAATCCAAGTTCATTCGGTTTTTCCGCTTTATAGCCGAAAAATTTGGCATAAGCTCTGGTGTCACTGTTATAATATTCGTACTGCGGATTTTGTAATTTTATATCTTTAATTTCCGGCAATAATAAAGTATTGTCCAAATTCACTAAAAAAGCCGATAACTCAGCCCAGCTGGGGCGTATTACAGATCCTTGAGGCAAGGAAAAGCGTAGTCTGAAGAACATAGGACTAGCTTCTTCTATAGGAAGAGAACGAGTATCTCTGCTAATACGTAAACCTTTACTCCTACCACGTCCGCCTTTCGCAGTTTCTTTTCTTTTTAGGCGATCTTTTCTGTCTCCATAGGAGGTAGAAAAAGAAAAAAAAGCAAAGCAATCGAGCAATATTTTTCTAATCAACAATAAAAAAACGAAAGAGACGGATTTCACTTAGACTTGAATAACCAAAAAGTTTCGCTGCGCGTGGCCGACCTTGATGGACAATCTACTAATAGTTCGTCCAACGAGTTTACTTTTAATCAAGACATAATTCTGAACGATCCAGCCCTTTATTGCCCTCTTTCTGAATTGCCTCCTCGAGGAAGCGCCGAAGAAGATCGCCTATTCCAACGCCTTTATGCCAAGCTTCCTTTTATTTGGGAGGCTCTAAAACATACTCCAAATATAAAAGAAACCGTAGTGGTTGTACCTTCACTTACTTTAGATGCGGAAGAATTACGCAAAATAGAAGGCATAGAGTACTATGAAGAGCGCTTGCTTTTTCTCTTAATTCAGTTGGCCAACCCCAATACGGAAGTTATTTTCGTAACTTCTCAGCCTATTCGCGATCGTATCGTTGATTATTATTTGCAATTATTGCCCGGCGTTCCCTATTCACACGCCAGACGTCGCCTCCATCTTTACAACGTCAACGATGCCTCTCGCGATAAGTCATTGACTCAAAAAGTATTAGAGCGCCCAGCTATTTTGCAACGTATTCGCAATCACACTATGCATTCTCAAGTTGCTCACCTCTCGGTGTTTAACGTAACTCCAGCCGAAAAAAGTTTATCAGTTGCTTTGGGATTGCCGTTAATGGGAGCCGATCCCAAGTTTTTACATTACGGAACTAAGTCTGGAGCTCGCAAACTTTTCAAAGAGTGTGACGTACTCTGTCCTTTCGGTTATGAAGATATACGAGATGAACAAGAAATAGCCGAAGCTATTGTTGATCTTTATTTTGCCAAGCCTGCCGCGCCAGCTTGAGGTCACCTTTTCAAGCCTGCTTTCCACCGCTTCTATGCTTTCCGAGCAGAGCCTTTCAATAGT
>SFMI01000005.1 GCA_004554425.1 Candidatus Saccharimonadota bacterium
CGATATTGTCCATATAAAAAAGAATAGTAAATATGATGGCTTTTTCGAGAGGCAAGCTGAATGCATTAAAAATGCGCTTAATGATAAGACTCGTAGGCTTATTTTAAAATTAAAATATGAAACTCCAGAAAATGAACATATTATGGGCATTGAATATTATCAAGCTGTTTTGGAAGCCAAAGTGCAAAATTCTCAAGAATTTACACAGTGGCGCAAGTTGCATCCCGCGCAAGGTATTATTGAGTGGTTGCCCGCTTGCAATTAACGGCAGAAAAATTCAATAATTAAAGATGTAAAACCTGTTAGGCAAATTAGAGTAATAGGGCCGATGATTTTTTTATGTAGAGCATAAACAGATAAGCCGATTACTAAAAGACTGGCTGGATTTATTGTCCCAGCGCTGTTGGGGTCAAGATCTTCCAAAATTTGTGGCTTGCGCATGGCTAAAAAAACAAAAGAGAGCGCTACAGAAACTAGCATACCTAAAACAGCAGGTTTGATACCTTTGAGAATGGCATCTACGGCTGGGCAATCTTTGTATTTTTGATAGATGAAAGCTAACAGCGAAGTTATTAAGCAAGGGCCAGAAATTAACCCCAATGTTGCCACAATCGAACCTAAAATGCCACCTTGTCTAGCTCCCACAAAAGTAGCTACATTTAAAGCTATAGGGCCGGGCGTCATTTCTGACATGGTGACAATGACGCCAAAGTCGCCCATAGTCATCCAGTGATGAATATTGACAGTTTGTTCTTGAGAAAGCTGCACTGCTGCATAACCGCCCCCGAAGCAAAGGATGCCTATATTAAAAAAAGTTACGTATAAAAGCCACAGATTTGCTAAAGAATACCACATAAGAATTTTCTCAACTGATTATTTTTTTAGCGTATTGCTTGTATCGCTTGCTGCTGACGGGGTGCGGAAGAAAATTAAGCCTACTAAGGCAAAAACTGCTACTAAGTAGACTACGCTGTTGCTAATTATAAGCATAATAGAAGAAGCCAAAATTCCCATAGCTAGACCGATATATTTGGAAGACTTAAAAACCGTCGTAACCATAGTAACAGTAACATTTAGAATAAGAGCTGCTTCTGCATAACGGGCGCCATAGAAGAAAGCTTGCAATGCTTGGCTGTTGGCAATCCACTTATAACAATAGGCGATAATTGTAATAATTACTAATGGTGGCAAAGTGGTGCCTAATACAGAGAATAAAGCGCCCTTTAAGTCGGCCAATTTGTAGCCTACAAGTACCGAAGTATTTATTGCTACCGGTCCGGGACTGCTTTGGGCAATCGAAACCAAGTTGAGCATCTCGTCTTCAGTAAGCCAGTGCAATTCTTCGACGAAGCGTTCTTGCAAAAAAGCAACGATTATAAAACCTCCGCCTATGGTAAAGGTGCTGATACGCAAAGTCTCCCAGAAAAGTTGACAAAGAAATGACCAAGTAACAGGCGGGAGAGTAGATTGTTGCGTTGGGGATACATATGATGAGGGCAAAGAAATTTAGCTCCTTAAAAAGCAAAAAAGGGGCCGCTTCAGATATTGTACTGAAACGGCTCCTATTTTATAAAGCGCTCTCAATCGACGTTAGTTGAGTGAGAATGCTTTCTCTTATGATCGATAGACTACTTTTCGGGAGGAGTCCAGGTGCCGGAGGTGCGGTTAAGACGGCGCAAGAGCATCTGGCGCTCCATTACCAACTCTTGAGGCAATCTCTCGCTCAATTTGACGAAAAGTTCTTCCTGGGCCAATAATTCTTTCTTCCAAGCTTCTTTGTCGACAGTCATGAGCTCACTGAATTGCTCGCGGCTCATATCCAAGCCAGTCCAGTCGATGTCTTCGTAAGTAGGCATTAAGCCAACGGGAGACTCAACAGCTTTGGCACGACCGTGTGCTCTGTCGATGATCCACTTCAAGACGCGCATGTTGTCACCGAAGCCGGGCCATAAGAATTTGCCGTCTTTCTTGAGGAACCAGTTGACGCGGAAGATAGGCACAGGCTGATTGGTCTTGCGGCCGATATCGAGCCAGTGATCAAAGTAGTCGCCCATGTGGTAGCCGCAGAAAGGCAACATGGCATAAGGATCGCGACGGATTTCACCGATCTTGCCGTTGGCGGCAGCGGTCTTTTCGGAGCCCATAGTGGCAGCCAGGTAGACGCCGTGGCCCCAGTTGTAAGATTGCATAACCAAAGGCATGTTGGAGCTTACGCGACCACCGAAGATGAAGGCGGAAATGGGTACGCCGTTAGGATTGTTCCACTCTTTGGAAAGGGTGGGGCAATTGGCGGTAGGAGCGGTGAAGCGGGAGTTGGGGTGAGCGGCGGGACGGCCACAGTCGGGAGTCCAGTCGTTACCTTGCCAGTCGATCAAGTGAGCGGGAGCTTCCTTGGTCATACCTTCCCACCATACGTCGCCGTCGTCAGTTAAGGCTACGTTGGTGAAAATGGTGTTGGAACTGACGCTGGCCATAGCGTTGGGGTTGGACTTTACGGAAGTACCGGGAGCCACGCCGAAGAAGCCAGCTTCGGGGTTGATAGCATAGAAGCGACCGTCTTTGCCGGGTTTGATCCAAGCGATATCGTCGCCGACAGTCCAGATCTTCCAGCCCTTGAAGGACTCGGGAGGAATGAGCATGGCGAAGTTGGTTTTACCGCAAGCGCTTGGGAAAGCGGCGGCTACGTAAGTGGTTTCGCCATTGGGAGCTTCGGCGCCCAAGATGAGCATGTGCTCGGCTAACCAGCCTTCACGTCTGGCCATATTGGAAGCAATACGCAAAGCTAAGCACTTTTTGCCCAACAGAGCGTTGCCGCCGTAACCACTGCCGTAAGACCAAATGCTGTTCTCTTCAGGGAAGTGAACGATGTATTTGTTGTCTTTATCACAAGGCCAAGCTACATCTTTCTGGCCGGGCTCTAAGGGAGCGCCTACGCTGTGCAAGCAGGGAACAAAGAAACCATCTTCACCCAGTACATCGAGTACCTTCTGTCCCATGCGAGACATGATGCGCATGTTGACTACCACGTAAGGACTGTCGGTAATCTCAACACCAATTTGAGCAATGTGAGAACCTAAGGGGCCCATGCTGAAAGGAATAACGTACATCGTACGGCCGCGCATGGAACCTTTGAAGTGACCCTTAAGGATAGCTTTCATTTCGTCGGGAGCCATCCAGTTGTTGGTGGGGCCAGCATCTTCGCGTTTGGTGGTGCAAATGAAGGTGCGGTCTTCAACGCGGGCTACATCACCGGGGTTGGAACGAGCTAAGAAGCAACCAGGGCGCTTCTCAGGATTGAGCTTAATGAAAGTTCCGCTCTCGACCATCTCTTGGCAAAGACGATCGTACTCTTCTTGACTTCCGTTGCACCAATAGATGTTGTCGGGAGTGCACAGTTGAGCAATTTCATTGACCCAGTTGATAAGTTTTTGGTTCTTAGTTGGAGGGTTTGTCATGCTTGATGAATCACTTGGAGTCGCAAAAATTGGACTCCGTTTCCTTCCCTTGAAGTATAATTGCCTTTCCGCCAACTTGCTCTACGAAGCTTGCAAGCGTACTTGGCAGCTAATAAACCGTTTCTTATTTGTTTGCCTCGCCCTGTTGGGAAGCGTCGGCAGAATTCTTGCTTTGAGCTTCGATAACCGCTCGAGGGACTCCCTTAATTGTTTTGGGAGGAAGCTTCCCTTTTGGGGTCGGTGGCGGAATGGCTACACCAGGCAAAGCAATATTTTGCTCTTGTAAGCGGGCAGCCATCGTTTTGACAGCTTGAATAGGTGTAGTGGAATTTTTTTGCAATAATGGAGTAGCTTCTACATCTAACAAAATATCCAGAGAGATGGCCAAAGCTACAATAGTTGGCAAGCTATCCGGAGTGAGCGTCTGGGAGTGAGCCAGTGTGTTGCGTAGCGACTCGAGCTTAGAAAAAAAATCTTGTCCACGTCTTTTGGAAGTGAAGCCCAAGGCTGCAGCTGTAATAGGATAACGCAGTAAAATATCGGCTTTATCTGAAAATTGTAAGCAATCGTCCAAATCGATCTCTTCGTTGCGTCGGCGGCGCTCGTCGTAAAGAGCACAAGTCCTCTCTAAGCGCCCGGCAGAGAGATATTTCTTCCAAGTTTCGTCTGGAAGCTGGGAAGTAATGGCTCTATGCATCAGGGTTTCCATAAGAGTAATTAGACCAAAAAGCCACATGCGCATAGGAGCATCTTGCAAATCGCATGGGCAAATGGCGGCGGCTGTTTCCCCCATGACATTAACAAAGACTGGAGAACCTTTGGCCAAGCTGAGGATAACTTCTTTGAAAGAGGCTGTTTCATGAAGAATTGGCCGCTCTTCAAAATCGCGCAAAAAGTCTGCGCAAGTTCCCTCACTGATGCCTATTACGTCTTGTAAATCGATCCAGCCTACATATTGTCCGTCGCGCTGCACTCCTAAAATGGGACAGCCCAAACGCTTCATAAGCTCCCTAGCCTGAGTGGCGGGACTATTAAGATCGATAGCCGGCATTAAATCTGCTATATCTTTAGCTGTGAAAGCAGACTTAAGAATACGATGAAGCGCTTCTTTGGCTGCCGGCGAACTATGTCTGTGTTCTGTCATGGGTTGCGCCTTCTAGAAAAAGAGGAGCGGTTCCTTTGCTGGGCAGGTCTTTGAATATCTTTCAATATTTTTGAAAAAATATCTGTAATAGGTAAGATTTTTCTAGCGGGCTGTCGAAGTCGTAAGAGTGGTCTTTGGCACGCAGGTTTGTGCTTGCGGCGGGAGGGGCGCGGGGATGGATCTGTGCTGGGAACTTGCAAAAATTTGTAAGGAAATATTTTTACAATGTATCTAGATACAGAGTCTGTTTCTACTGAAGAAATTTATGGCGTTTGCCTAATTCCACCCGATGAGTGGTATTAATTCAGTCTTAATAATTTAAGAGCAAAGAAAAAGGAAGAGCCCTTTTGGCGCTTAGGTGTGCAAGAGAGTCCTTCCTTTTTCTTATGTATGTACGTATTTCGTGTGGGGTGTTTGGGCCTTGATGATTGTGGAGGGCTTTGTCTTTTCTAGGGCGAAAAAAGGAAGGCTTGTGCTGAAATGCGGTGCTGCCAAAGCCTGGCAAGCAAATCGCCTGCAATTAAACCGAACGCTTGCCGAAAAGGCGATAGAGTTCGGGGCCTATCGTGAGAAAAAGAGCTATGAAATTACCTGCCAGTTTTAAAGAATTTGCCCGTTGCCGAAGTACTCAAGTAATTGAGGCTTCCAATGGAGCTCGCTGTGTGGTTTGTCCGAACGACGGCTCTCCGTTTGCTTATATTTTTGCAGCTGTGCGAACAGGTGTTCGCTATGAAGACAGAGAGGAATGGGGCGCCTCTCATTTCCTAGAACATGTGGCTATGCGCGGTACCGAAAAGTTCCCCGCCCTCCACGATTTGTCGCGTTGCGCCGAGGGAATAGGCGGCCAAATTTCAGCTTATTCTACGCGTGATTTAACCGCCTATTGGGTGCGTGTGCCCAGCGGCTTAGAAGCTTTGGGATTCGAGCTTTTGCAACAAGTGCTTTTTAAGCCTTTGCTGACTCAACAGAGCATAGACTCGGAGCGCGAAATAATTATTCACGAGCGTCAGCGTGAATTGGCTGATTATGGCATTTTCGTTTCTCATGCTGTGGAAAGCTTGCTTTTGGCTCCCAATCCTATGAGTCGTCCTCCTGTAGGTGATGACGCTGGATTAGCTAAAATGGACTCGGCTTATTTACGTGCTTTCCACCAGCGCATTTATAATCGTAGCAATTTGGTAATTATAGGCTGTGGCAACTTAAGTGACGACTTTGCTAAATGTGCTGATGATTTTTGGCAAAGTGTTCCTTATGGTAGCTTAATTAAACCGGCCAATTTCCTTATCGAGAGTGAATATCCAGATGGTAGCGTCATACTTAAGTCTTCGGGCCCAGAAGAGCAAGCTTTTGTCTCTATGGGTTGGCGTTTCCCCGTTTTAACTCATAAAGATTTGCTCACTTGGCGTGTGATTAACACTTTATTAGGCGCAGGTTATTCCAGCTTGTTCAATTTGGAATTGCGCGAGAAAAACAGCCTGACTTATACTTGCCGCACTGCCATCAATATTTACGACGGTATGGGCGTTTTCAAGCTCTACTTATCGGCTCATGTCAAAGAACTGCCCAAAGTTATAAGCATTGTGGAAGATATAATTGCTAGCTTAGCTTCTAACTCTTTAGATGAAAATATTTTCAACGAAGCGGTGATGCGCCACGCAGCTGGTGTCGTTTCAAGATGGTCAAACCCTTGTGAAACTGCTCCTTTATTGGGCCATTCGTTATCTAGAGATGGCGTAGTTTTTGATTTCGCTGGCTATTTGAATGGGTTGGAAAAAGTTTCCAAAGCTCGAGCAGCCGAGTTGGCTAGCAAGTGGCTCAACCCTGTAGATAGGCTTGTTTGTCTGTCCGGATCGGCTGAAGAACTGAAGACGCTCTTCCCAAATACTTACCAATTCTAACTGGAGGAAAAGCTGCCGTGAATTTGAGTCAAAACTTTTATCGGTCGATATCTGTCGGTTTGGCTTGCTTAGCATGTGTCGGAGGAATAGTGCTAGGTTGCGCTCATACAGAAAAAAGTTGGGCGGCTTCGTCTAGTTGGCAACATCTGGAAACTCCCAATACTGGAGGCGGTTTAGTAGTAGATCCGCAATTGCTCACTTATAAGCGCTTGCAAGTATTTTTCGGCTGGTCTAACACTACTAGTGCCATAAAGGCTCCAGAATTCAGCTTTTCTGTTTTCGAATCTGGCAACAAATGGACGACTATTAAGGCTCCCTTCTTTGGCGCCAACTTAGCTGGCGTACGTAAAGTGGCTGCTGCTAATGCCAAATATAGTGTCGGTATTTTGTTCTTGCACAATATTGTTGAACAAAGTGAAAATGCTTTTGAAGTAATGTACTCTTACTCTAGCGATAGTGGCTGGAGCTTCAGTAAGCCCGCTGTTTGTGATAGCTTCGTCCTTTCTGGAGCTGGTGGAGGCAGCGATATTGATATTGCCGGCGTTGGTGGACGCAAGCCCAGCTTGTGTTTTGGTTGGACTGCTGAAAATAATATGGTTAAGGCGGCTCTTTTCGATCCACAGTACCGAGGTGATCGCCCTCGAGCTTGCAACTTAGGACGTCAAGGTGTAGGTTGCGATAAGGTTGAGTTGGCTGGTGAGAATAAGGGCGGCTTTGTAACCGTATGGAATGACGGTCACAGTTTGCTTAGTTCCTACATTCGCCCTTTAATTGGCAGCAACGAAGATTCTGTGAATATCGTTCGAGGTAAGTTCGGCTTAAATTTCTCTCTGTGTGACAATAGTGGCAAGAATCCGCTTTTAGTTTATGATTTGCCTCGTTTAAGCAAAAATGATAAGAGCCGCCGCCAAGTACGTCGCTGGGAAGATGGTGCCTGGCAAGTTGTGCCTGCCTCTCCTCCCGCAGCCGGTGAAGCTCCTATAGGATCTGCTTTAGAAGCTTGCCAGGATAAAGATGGCAATTTGCATGTGGCTAGCTTAAGTCGTGACGGCGAATCGATTATTTATTCTTGTCTTAAAGATGGCAAATTTAGCAATCCCGAAGTTGCTGTGAAGCTTAAACCCATGATCGGTTGCACCGGTTTTAGTATCGCTGCTCAGGATAAATACATATACATTTTCGCCAGCCAGGGGCCGAGCAACCAATTTGTACGCCGCGCCTTATAGCGCTGCAGAAAGGCAAAAAAATGACCTTTGCCAAGCGTTTGCAGCCGCAGGACGACGAGCTGCTTTCTAAGCTTGAAGCTGAGCAAAAACGCTTGCTCAGCTTGAGCAAACCGCCTAAGATCATGGTTTCTGCTTGCTTATTGGGCTGGCCTTGTCGATATGACGGACAAGCCAAAGCCGATCAAGAATTACTTAAGAGCTTTGGCCCGGATGAAGTAATGCCTATTTGTCCAGAAATGCAAGGCGGTTTGCCTGTGCCCAGAGTTCCGGCAGGCTTATCAGGTGGCGCTGAAGATGATTTTATTCATGGATATGGCGCCAAAGTTATCAATCGCAGCGGCCAAGATGTCACAGCTCAATTCCGGGCTGGAGCCGAAGCTGTGCTGAATTTGGCCGAGCGTTTGCAACCGGAACTTATCATTTTGAAGCAGCATAGCCCTTCCTGCGGCTGCGGCAGCGTGGGTGGCGCCGATTGGCAGCGCCATGCTGGGCGCGGCGTCGCCTGTGATTTGTTGGTTGCCCACATGTTCAAGGTGAAATCGGCAGGTTAAGTGGCAAAACGCGCCAATAAGGGGCAAGCAAAAATAAGTTTGAGGTATGGAGCAGTATTTTATTTAAATCTGCAGCTAAGAAAATATAATCAATGCAAATAGTCGTTCATTATCATGAAATTGCCCTTAAAGGCAATAACCGCAATCTTTTTGTTAAACGCTTAGTTAGCAATTTACGCAAAACTTTCCGCGATATGGGAAAGATTTCTGTACGCACTTTATATGGCCGCATTACTTTCAATTTAGACTCAGAAGATCTGGAAGAAGTACGTCGCCGTATGGGCGGAGTGTTCGGTGTAGCTAATTACGCTTTGGTTTACGAAGTTCCCCAAGATCTGGAAGCTATGAAAAAGGCGGCTTGGAAATGCTTTTGCGAAGCTGAAGGCAAAACTTTTGCCGTGCGCTGTCGTCGTCCCGATAAGAGCTTCCCTATGCGCTCTGGAGAAGTAGAAAGAACTGTAGGCGGTTATATTGGTGATAGAGCCAAAGATATCGGTCGAGAAATGAAAGTCGATTTGACTAATCCCGATATTACGATCCGCTTAGAAATTGTTAATAATTTAGTCCTTGTCTCTGGCGAGCGTATTAAAGGGCCGGGTGGTCTTCCTGTTGGTACTGCCGGTAAAATTGTTGGTTTGCTTAGCTCCGGTTTCGATTCTCCTGTAGCTTGTTGGAGCATGATGAAGCGTGGTGCTGATGTTATTATGTGCCACTTCCATTCTTATCCATTTACCAACAAAGCTAGCTTGGAAAATTGTACTTTGCTGGCCGATATTTTGACTCGCTTTCAATACAAAACCAAACTTTATTTAGTCAGCTTCGCGCCAGTACAAGAAGAATTGCTTAGCATGACTCCTGCCGATTTGCGTATGATCTTATATCGTCGCTCTATGGTGCGTATTGCTTCTTTAGTGGCCGAACGCGAGGGAGCTCAAGCTTTGCTTACCGGCGAGAGCTTAGGACAAGTTGCCTCCCAAACGCTTACCAACATGCGTGTTATTGACGAAGCTGCCAAAATGCCTATGCTGCGTCCTTTGGTAGGTACCGATAAGGAAGATATTTTGAAAATATCCCGCAATATCGGCACTTATGAACTTTCTGCTCGTCCTTACGAAGATTGTTGCTCTTTAATGCTTAGCAAACATCCTTGTACCAAAGCTAGATTGCGTGAAGTCTTGGAATTGGAAAGTCATATGGAATTGGCAGAATTGGAAGCAGAAGCTGTAGAAAAAGCTGAAATTCTGGAGCTGCGTTGGAATGGCAAAGAAGTAGAACATACTCAATTGCAAGCTCCTGTCTACAAAGACGGAGAGTGGGGCTGCCCTCTGGATTTAGGCCAAGAGTAGCACCTGAATCAATAAAATAGGATTAAAGAGCGGTTTTGTTTTAGACAAAATTGCTTTTTTTTTAGCTTATCTTTAACCTTCAGCTACTTAGTAAAGAGAAAAATAAAGGAAATTTCTTTATAATAGAGGAGTAAAAATTGAGATGTTTTCTTATTTCTAGGAGGAGCGTTATGGCAACTCAGCAGCCCTTGGTATTGGTGGTTGATGATGAAGAATCGATCCGTGAGTCGGTAACTTACACATTGGAGCATGAATCTTACCGAACTATTACGGCCGCTACCGGCAGTGAAGCTTTAAAAAAATTTAAGGACAACCATCCTGACTTAGTTATTTTAGATATTATGTTGCCGGATATTTCTGGCTTGGAAGTATGCAAAGGTATACGCAGTATTGCCGATGTGCCCATTTTATTTTTAAGTGCCAAAGATCAACTTGAAGACATGGTAGAGGGGCTGGACAACGGCGGCGACGATTATCTGGCTAAGCCTTTCCACTTTGCCGAGCTTATGGCTAGAGTGAGAGCTCTGTTACGTCGCAGTAAGGGACGCAAAGTCAATTTCTTGGAATATGAAGATATCATTTTGGATCCCGATTCTCATATCGTGACTAAAGGTGGCCGTACTCTCCACTTAACTTTGCGTGAATTTGAATTGTTGGAAATGTTTATGAGTAAGCCGCGTCAAGTATTTACTCGCCAACAAATTTTACAACAGCTTTGGGGGTGGAGCGACGATTTAGAAACCAATGTCGTAGAAGTTTATGTATGTGCTTTGCGAAACAAACTCGATGACGAAAATCGCTCTCTTTTGCGTACTGTACGCGGTGTAGGTTACGCTTTAGGCTAAGAGAGGCCCAAAAAATATGCGCAGAGTTTCGCTATCAGTTCTGATTTCTCTGTCCTTTGTGACTATTTTATCGCTGGCTATTTTTTGTTCTGGCCTGTTTATTTGTTTTGCTATAGACAGTGTAGTATGGAATGAGGGAGCTAGGTCTCTTTATACTATTCTTTATTATTTTGCTGAAGATGATAAAGAAGATGTGAGAGTAATAATGGATGCTGAGCGTGAGCGTTTGCACCATAAGGGGCCTGAGCCTAGTTTTTGGCAAAAACTGACTGGAGCTTGTGCTGGCGATGTTAGCGGTGAAAGCAGACCGCCGCGTCACAAGCCTAAGCCCAGGGCTTTGCGTTTAGCTCAATTTAATGGCAATTATCAGAAGATGGCAGAAGCTATTGGACGCAATTGCAGCTATGTGCGCATTTACAATTTGCAAGGTCGAAAAATAGCCTCTTCGGAATCGCCCCTTATGCACTTAGAAAGTAGAGAACAACTTCCTCAAGTGCCCAATCGCGCTATGTTCTCTTTCTTGAGCGAAAATTGGAGCCGCTCGCAAGAGCAAGGCTTCGGTGGTACTAGACTTCGCGGAGGAGATCACGCTTCCGAAATGATGGCCCGTTCTCATGCTATTATTAAAGAAGCTGGCTTTACTTATTATGGGCCTTCTAGGTTACCTAAACGCAATGGTTTGGTTCATCATTTTTTGCTTTGGCTTTCCGGAGATAAGCGCGGAACAAATGGAGGAATGTCGCCGCCTCGTCATTTTGGCCCTTTCAATTTAGTTTATGTAGATGCGCCTAATTTCCAAATTATGCTTTGCCCCATTATTGAAGGGGATAAATTAGCTGGTTTCATAGAGGCGGCTGTACCCTGGAATTTTGCTGACAGAGCTATAAAAATGGCTCATCGCCTTTTTATCATCGGTTCGATTGTTTTGGCTTTGATCGTGTCTGGAGCTGGTATTTGTATAGCCAGAGTATTGACGACTCCTTTGCAAAAAGTTGTTGGAGTAGCCCAAAAACTGGAAGCTGGCGATTTAAGTGCTCGAGTTCATTTGGGGCAAGGGCGCAACGAAATTTTTGTCATGGCCAATACTTTTGACCATATGTTGGACGCCTTGCAAGAATCTTTTCTAGAACAGCAGCGTTTTATCGGTGACGCTTCTCACGAACTAAAAACTCCCTTGACCAGCTTAATGGGAGCGGTACATGTACTAAAACTTAAGTTAGAAGATGCCAAAGTCTTAGATAAAGTGCAAAGTACCGTATCTACTATAGATAAAGAGCTTAGCCGCATGGAGCATTTAGTACTCGATTTATTGACTTTATCGCGCAATCAAGAATTATCTCAGCGCAAGGTGGCCGATCCTGTTAGTGTCAACGAAGTAGTAAAAAATGCGGTTGGAGCTTCCTTAAGCGAAGCAATGGAACATCCTGTCGAGGTTGAAACTGGACGCGATGTTTGGATTTTGGGTGATGCTTCGGCTTTAGCTAGAGCTGTACGCAATATTATTGACAATGCTTTGCGCCATACGCCCAAAGAAAAACAAGTGAAAGTATGTGTTCAAGTGGGCGATAAAGATGTAAAGATTATTGTGGCTGATGAAGGCTGTGGTATTTCTCCTGAACATTTGGCCAATTTGGGCAAACGTTTTTACAGAGTTGATACAGGACGTGATCGTATTAGTGGTGGCACCGGTTTAGGAATCCCTATTACTGAAGCCATTGTGAAACGCCACGGCGGCAGCGTAAAGTTTGATAGTAAGGTGGGAGAAGGTACCCAAGTAACTATCACGCTGCCGCTAATGTCCGCTAAAGACTTAGACGTCTAAGCGCAAACCAATAGGCAAATCTTCACCGAAGAGGACGGAGGCAGCTTCGTCCTCTTCTTCACATAGGCAAAGTACGCGTTTAGCTGCCTGGGGAAGATTTTCACGCTCTAGCCGTTCGGCCAGACGCTCGCGCAATTTTTTATTTAAGTCTAAAGCGCGATTATTGGTATAACGAGCCATTTCAGCTGTTGCCAAACCGATAGAACGGCTGTCAGACCACTTGGCACTCAGAATTTTTTCTACCCAAGTTTCTACCAATTCAGCTGCCATAACATGTTGCGGTCCGGCTCCCATAAGACGCCTGGCTCCCAAGCGAGAAAGTTGCCAGACTGTATCTGGGCGCACTTTAAAGTCTTGGAAAATAGTTTCGGCTAAGATCTCTTTTTCCGACATAGGTATGCGTTCCAAGCTGACGGCTAAGCGCATAACTTCAATTTTTTCGGCTGGTAGCAATTGCTTTAAGCGGCTTTTTATGTGTTTGCGCCCCGGAATAAGGCGAGGAGCCAAGTTGGCCCACAAGCTGGTTTGGGCTGCAGCTTCCAAACCGGCTGACAAACGGCGCCAAAAAACCCAAAACTCACGACGTACGTTTTCATCTTGAGAAAATTGCATCCACTCTGGCAATAACTTTTGCATTTGTTCTAGGCGCCATTTGTCTAGAGGTGCGCCCAGACCGGGACGCAACAGGAAGCCGGCTCCGTTGAACCAAGCCGCTTCGTATTCGGCGCAAGAACGGCGCTTGTCGGCGCAAAGCCAAAAAGCTTCCCATAAACTTCTGTTTAAACTAGATGGCCAAGCGGTGCGTTTCCCCAGAGAAGCTTCCAAAGAGCCTAGTAAAGCTCTTGGTCTTATATCTGTTTCTCGCAATTTGTTGGCTTTGGTACTGAAGGTGTAGTTGATAAGCTTTTTGGCTTTATCGATAAATTTTGGCGCGATATCTAAAGAGGCTTTTTTCTGTCTGCGTCCGCGCAAAGGAAGCTGTAAAGACCAATTGCGTGAACCATCCAAAGAAGTTGCCCATAAGGCCATAGTACCAATTTCAGTTACTTGCGCAGCTAAGTGCACGGCTACTTCGCTTTCGCCTTTGCTGCCTTTAACTACAGTTTCTAAAGTGCCTAAAGGTTTAAGCAATTCTTGTTTAACTACTTGGCCAACCGTATCTTGAGGACGTTCGGTCGAGGCAAAAAGGGGAAAAGCTGCTGGCGAACCTACTCGGAGTTTTAATTCTGGGCCGTCAACTTCTTGGCGCTCGCCTTCATCTTGGTTGCGGCGAATGACGCAAAGAGCATTATCATCTCCTACACCCAAATAATAAGAACGGGCAATGCCGCCTTTAATTCGCTCTTGACCGTGGCACTTTAGCCAACCAAAAGCGCAAGCGCCGTGAGCTACGGCCAGATCTTCGGCTTCATTTTCCAGAACTTGTATTTCGTAGCCCAGCCAATTATTTAATATTTTACAAATACGTTGCTTAATGGCTTGTGGACGGCAGGCGCCGCCATTAAATAAAACCGCTTGTGGCTTTAAATTATGGGTGCGCATAAAGGATGATAAGTAATGGGGAACAACAGGATCGCTGGCGTATGGTAAGCCCCATTGTTGCAAACCGACTTTATGATCGCTAGCTATTGGCTCTGTGAAAGAAACTTCGGGAAAGAAGCCATTCAAAATCAGCTCTTGAATTTCTTGGCGACTTACTTCGGTTTGCAAAGCGCTGTCGATAAGTTTAGAGCCAATACCTGGAGTGATAACTGAGCACGATTCTGGCGGATTGGCGCCTAAAAGCTTTTCTTTGGCTTGGCGGCATTGTTGTTGCAAGACGCCCCATTGCAACAAATTGAGTTTAACGCCCAATCTAGCTTCACACAGTCTGGCGATAGCAATGTCTAAATTGTCACCGCCTAGCATTAAATGATCACCTACGGCAATACGGCGTAGACCGTCTTCATCAATTTTGATAGCTGTAAAGTCACAAGTACCGCCGCCGATATCGCAAATTAAAATTTCGTTGATGCCAGCCAAATTGTGGCGCCAAGTTTTACGTCTAGGCCATAACCAAGTATAAAAGGCGGCTTGTGGCTCTTCTAAAAGGGTGACATTTTCCAGGCCTGCGCGATCGGCAGCTTCTATAGTTAAATCGCGAGCTATTTCGTCAAAAGAAGCGGGGACGGTTAAGACCAATTCTTGTAAAGCTAAGGGATGCTCTGGGTGATCGTAATCCCAAGAGTCGCGCATATGGGCTAAATAACGGCGTGAAGCCTCAATGGCACTGACTTTGCGTCCTTCCCTAACAGCTTCCCAAGGCAAAATAGCTTCACCAGGCTCGGCACGACGGTGAGCCAACCAAGATTTAGCCGAACTGACGACACGACCGGGAATTTTGGCACCTTGAGTGCGGGCAAAAGCACCTACAGCATAGTCTAACTCCTGATTCCAGGGAAGTTCCATAGCATGTAAAGGCATTTCGTGCTCGCCAGGCAAGTAAAGGAAGCTAGGCAGAGTAGGTAAGCGACTTACTTGATTTTCGGAAATGCGCTGAGTAATCGAAACGCTCTCTAAATTGCCTTCTTCTAGTAAAGGAAGGCAAGACATGGCTGAATTGGTGGTACCTAAGTCTATGCCTACAACCCAGCGTTTGCTGCGATCAGTAAGTTCGGAATTGATAGCTGTGCTCAAAAAAATCTCCTTGAAAAAGAGAGCCTCTTAGAAAAGACCATTTCGATCCTAAAGATGGAAAGGCACGATTCAGAGGCTCTATCAGAAAGAACGGTTATTTATTTCCTTTTGAAATCGGCAGCTTGGGCCAAAGACTCCTGAGGGGTGATGGCGCCGGCTCCAACAACATTGGGACTTAACTCACATTGCTGGAAAGGTACGGCCTGAGACATTAAAATACTTTTAATGTCTTTAGGTTTAAGTTTGGGATTTACGCCTTTCATGAGAGCGGCTACACCAGCAGTGAAAGGTGCGGCCATAGAAGTGCCTGACATTTTTACGTAGCCGTCATTTTCATTAGAGCAAGAAATAATATCTACACCGGGAGCTGAAATATCGGGCTTTTCCAAATTGTCGAAGCGTGTTGGGCCCTGACTAGAGAAATAGGCTGGCCAGTCATCGTTCGTTTCCGGAGTACCGTAATCGTCGAAAGCACCCACAGTAATAGCGTTGGGAGCGTTGCCAGGGGAGCAAATAGTAGAAGTTCCAGGACCATCATTGCCTGCAGAAACTACTACAGTAATGCCGCACTTTTCGGCAACTTGTACGGCTATAGTCATAGGATCGAGAAAACGGGTGCGCGGAATAGGACGCCCCAAAGACATGTTAATAACATCTATGTTGTATTTATTTTTGTTGGCAATGGCCCATTGAATGCCCTTAATGATTTGTGAAGTTGTACCGTTGCCAAATTGATCGAGCACTTTGACGCCTACAATATTGGCTTCTGGAGCGACGCCTACAGTCTTTCCATTACTACTGCTACCGTCTCCAGCGCAAATACCGGCTACATGAGTTCCGTGCCCGTTATCATCGTAGGGCTCTTGACGACCGTTGACGCAATCTTTGAAAGCAATAACGCGATCTTTTAAGTCGGGGTGCATGGCAATACCGCTATCAATAACACAAATGCAAGTGCCTTGACCTTTGATACCTTGCTCGTGCAATTTTTCTACACCTAACATAACATTAGTTTCTTTGTTAATAGGAGAGAAAGTGTTTTGCAACTCAAAGAGATCGTTGGAAGTAAAGTCGGAATTTTGATCGAGAGAAACAGCGAAAGCGCCACTTTGTTGAGCTTGAGTGAGACTTTGCAAAGCTTCATCGTCTTGAGCTGATACATTGATAGAAAAACCGTTAATGATGGGCAAATCGGCCGTTACTTGGTTGTTTTGATCACTTTTGAGAAGTTGAGCTTTTAAGGCGGCCAACTTTTCTTGGTCGTCGCTCTGAATAATTAAGCTGACTGGTTTATCGGCCGATTTTGTAAAAGTTTCAGCTAGAGATAAGCCTTCGTCTGAGGGAGCTTTTGTTGAGATAGGCTCGCCAAAATTTTTGAGACTAGGAGAAGAATAAGTTGGCGTCATATTGGAAAGCGAACCAATACCGATATTCATGATAATCTCCTTTTTAAATTTACGCTTGACGCTTAGTTCCCTTAATTCTAACAATTGAGCAGGTTTTAAGCAATGATAAAGAACCAAAGTTTATAACGAGGTGTACAAAATGCCCAAAATAAGTAACGATTGGCTCGATGTTATCGGGGATGAATTTAAAAAAGAATATTATTTAAAGCTGCGGCGTATTTTAATTCATGAGTATAAGACGCAAACGATCTATCCGCCGGCCGACGATATTTTTAACGCTTTCCATTTTACGCCTTTTCATAAAGTAAAAGCTCTAATCTTGGGCCAGGATCCTTATCATAATGTAAATCAGGCTATGGGATTAAGCTTTGCCGTGTCGCCTACTCAGAAGCAATTGCCACCTTCTTTGGTCAACATTTATAAAGAATTGCATGATGATTTAGGGTATCCTATTCCCCATAGTGGCTGGCTTAAAAAGTGGGCCGATCAGGGAGTGCTAATGCTTAATGCTGTGCTAACTGTGCGGGCCCATCAGGCTTTCTCCCATCAAAAGCTAGGTTGGCAAAACTTTACTGATGCTGTCATTAAAGCAGTCAATACTATAGATAGGCCTGTAGTATATATTTTATGGGGGCGTCCAGCTCAAGAAAAGCAACTTTTAATTACTAATCCGAAGCATTTTGTTATTTGCTCGCCTCATCCCAGCCCTCTTTCGGCTTCGCGAGGTTTCTTTGGCAGCCGTCCTTTCAGTAAAGCCAACAAATTCTTAAGCGATCATGGCGTCGAACCTATCGACTGGCAAATCGAAGATGAAACTTAGGTGAATGTGTTATGAAAATCAAGGGCTGCTTGCATTTTAGCTAGCAGCCCTTGATTTTAGCTATTTAAAAACAAAAAAAGCTGCCAGCCCCAAAGGTCTGACAACTTCTTTCTCTTATGCCTTAACGACGACGGCGGCGACGAGCGGCGATAGCCTTTTTTTTACGACGTACACTGGGCTTGTCGTAATACTCGCGCTTCTTAACTTCGGCCAACACGCCCTCTTTCTGGCATTGACGCCGGAAACGCTTCAAAGCGGTTTCGATAGGTTCGTTCTCACCAACTGTAGTTTCCATTATGCGTTCCCCTCCTTCCGTCACGGCCAAATATTGGGGTAATAAACAGCCGGGTAATGGTCGGGACTACTCATCCCGAAAACTTTAGGGCCAAATTTTAATACTTTTGGTACTCTATGTCAAGACTTTAAGGGATAGTTACGCAGTTAGAGGTGGCCTGGCTTAGAATAAAAGACCTCCGCTGGCTATGCTAAACGGAGGTCTTGAGCTTAAGTCAATTCAAAAGCTACTTGTCTTCTTTAAGCAACTCTTTATAGAGAGGAGTGGGGACGGCTGGGAAATCGCGGAAATACTTCTGGAAGACTTCGTTCATATAAGCTTTATCGGTACCGTCAAAGTAAACTTTCGACTTGGCATCTGTTCCGGAAGGACGTAAGCAAATGTCACGTACTTTCGCGCCTTTAAACCAAAGTTGCAATCCGTCTGACCAAACGTCAATGCGCTCGAGAGCTTTCCATTCGTCAGCCATGCCGGGGATAGCTTCAGTGAGAATGGCTTTTACCTCGTCTAAGCTGAGAACTTTGCCTCTATTGGTGAGCGAAGGATCTTTCATAGCCAAAGCTAAGCGGCGGAAGTAGTTATTGAAGCGATCTTTTTCAGCAATACCGGCAGCTTTGGCTTTAGCCAATTCTTCGGGATCGAAAATAGCTTCGTTGTAGTGGATCTTATCGCCGCGGAATTCCATCTTGTTGGCAATAGCATCTCTGGTGAAAAGGTTGGAGAGATGGTTGTGCAAGAAAAGGTCGGCTATATTTCCTGTCTCTTTGTATTTTAAGTAGAGCTTGGAAACCATAACTACAGCGGAAATACAAGCTTCGCCACTGCTCTTTTCACGCATAGCGATAATCTTTTGGCCTAAAATATTGTGGATAGGCTCGCGGGGACCGCCAATTTTTCCTCCGCTCTCTTCGCCAGCGTGATGCACTTTAGGCTTGGGGCCAATAACGATTTTATTGCCTAGTTCGTCGCAAACGGCCACAACTTCTCCGGGGTGTTCAGCCATAGCTTTTTCGACATTGCGTTCTACTGCGGCAATTTCTTTAAAACCTACAGGAGTGCGTACGACGGGAATGTCGTGCTTCTGAGCCCACTCGTCCCAAGACAGAGCTGATACATAGGTATGAATATCAAAGCTGGAATAATCTTTCCAACTGCCGTCATCTTCCATGCTGGCGCGATCGCTTTCGGCCAACATAAGGAAAAATTGGTTGGGTGAGAAGAGAGCGAAGATTTTATCGTCAGTTATTTTAATAGAACTGATGCCGTCGGCGGTCAATTTTGCCTCTTCGCTGACGGGGACGATCTGACCGGCTACAAAGCGGTCGGAGTCGGGGTCGACGTTGAAAACTATCTGACCTATAGGAGCATCTTTTAAAATTACTCCGTAATTGGCCGATTTTACGACGATAGGCATACTGGCGTCTACGCTGTCGTGTACGACTTCATATTCGGAAGAGTTTTTCTTCTGAGCTACGCGGAAACCGATATTATGGAAGAAGGGATCTTCTTCGGTGCGGATGTAGCCACCGACAAAAGCTCCGTCAATACCTAATTCTTCGAGAATGGGAGCGATAGTTTTATAGCCAGCACCACCGAAGAAATCGAGTTTGAGGCGCATACCTTCGGCGATAGCTTTTTTGACCATTTTCAAAGCAGCTGGAGAAGCGGGGCCTTTGCGTAAATAGTCGGCATAGAGGCTGCACATACGTTTGTAAGTTAAACTGTGATGCAACAAAGGATCGTCGGCAGCAGCCAGCTTTATGGTATAGCCGGTAGTTTCGCACTGCTCTAAAATTTTGTACATTTGCTCGACGATTTTAGAGTATTCGGGAGGCAAATACTGGGAACCGTCTGGACCGAGAATTTTATCACTCTGCTTCTGAGGAGCACCGTGACTGGAAGTATAGTAATCGCCGCCGGACAGACCTAACATATAAGTTAAGAAACTCCACATAAAAATGGTGGAGGTGTCTTTATTGTCGGCATTTTCGGTTAAGAAAACATTAAAGCCGCGAGCTGCGTAAATACGGGAAACTAAGCTTACGAAACGCGGAGTGTTGGAGCGAGTTTCGCCGCCAACTATACGAACAGGATTTTTACGTACAAAATCCATAGCTTGAGCCAAAGGCATACCAAAAATAGCCTCGATGGTTTTTACTCCCTGCGGGCCCAGATGCTTGGCTACTTCTTCAGGAGTGCGCACTGGCAGAGAGGCGATATGCTCTTTGTGTAATTGCGGTACGATATTGCTCAATGATTCGGCCATCAAAGCCAACATATACTCGTTGATACGATAGCGATGGTCCCAAGGACAAAGAACATTTTGGTTTTCGCGTACACCGGCTGTCGAAACTTTCGCTTCTTTGGCAAAGGCGTCAACTTGAGCTCTTAAGTTGATTGTTTTGGCAATTTCGGGAGTAATGCAAAACTGACTAGCCTGAGGAGAATCGATCTGGAAAGGCGGATGGTTACTTATGTTGTAATTTTTAGCTTCCCAGCTAGTTAGGCTGCGCCTGGTTTGCTCTAAGAAAAAAGCTTTCATTTGAGCTGGAGTCATGCTGGGGGTGACTACGGTTGGATTTTCTTGATTTTGGACAGTCACTTTATCACTCCGAGAAGAAGAATTTAGGCTCTTTGTTTTCGCCTTTGAACCTCGGCTGTCCTGGTGCGGAGCGTTTGTTGCCGCCGTCGCCTTTGTTTTGTGTGTGTTATCTGGCTGTTGTGGCAGCGCCTCTGCGTATAGCGGCGCTAAAGAAATAATGGCCGAAGCCGCTAAAAGACCGAGCTTCTTCATAAATATAAACCTTCCTGAAAGCATTTTCCCCACTACAAAACTTCGAGTAGAGCAAAAGTTTGCCCTCCGTTCAAAGGTGTCGGTTAAGAAGCTCGGTTGCCTTTTTAATATACACATTTTAGCCGACAGCTATTAGACATCGGCCTTTTTTCGTGTAGTGCGCTTAGGCTTAGCTTCGGCGCTGGCATCTTCTGGTGCACTGCTGCCGACACTGGTTTTTTTCCGTGTAGTGCGCTTAGGCTTAACCTCGGCGCTGGCATCTTCTGGCGCACTGCTGTCGGCACTGGCTTTTTTTCGTGTAGTGCGCTTAGGCTTAACCTCGGCGCTGGCATCTTCTGGCGCACTGCTGTCGGCACTGGCTTTTTTTCGTGTAGTGCGCTTAGGCTTAGCTTCGGCGTTGGCATCTTCTGGCGCACTGCTGTCGGCACTGGCTTTTTTGCGTGTAGTGCGCTTAGGCTTAACTTCGGCGCTGGCATCTTCTGATGTGCTGCTGTCGGCAGTTGTGCTGGCAGTCGTCGGGCTGGAAGTAGTAGCAGCCGCTTTGGGGAAGCGCGGCATAAACTCGAAACCATAGCGACCTGTGGAGGGGTTAAGCACAACATAGCCTTTGAAAGGTTTGTTATATTTAGAAATAAAGTTTTCTAGTAATTCGGTGCGTCCGTGTTCCAGGAAATAGGCCAGCTCTTCGTGACTTATGGGACGTTGACAGATAAGGCGGGGCATAGTGAATCCTTTTTTGTGGGATCCATTTTGTACGCATACTTGCTGACATTGGTAGCTGGAAGCATTTTCTGTCACGTGGCAATTTTTGTCGAAGGGACAAACTCCTAAAATTTCGTCACTGACAGGTAAAGAGACTGTGTCAGAAACTACTGTGCCATTGTCTGTTTCTAATTCAACAGTATTGTTCTGAAAACGAAGCTTAGCCTTGTAAGTCTGTTTGCCGCTGCCTTTGAAGCCTTCTAAGTAGTCGGTTTCGCCTTTTTCTAAAAGCTCGCTCATAGTGCGAGTATCGATATAACGGCCATTTTTATCTTTCCAGACAATAAAAGAACAACCCTCGCCGTCTTTACCTTGGTTGGCTTCGCAGGCATAAAAGCGCATTTTTTCATAAACTTGGTGCTTATGACATACCGGGCAAAGGCCTAGAGGCTTTTCATCGGCGTAAATATCGGCGTATTCAAAGTTTTTAGTTTTGGAAACAATCTCTTTAGTGTAATCGACAATATCGTCCATATAAGCTTTACGTTTATAAGTTCCGTGCTCTACTTGATTGAGATTGTATTCCATACGGCCGGTTAGCTCCGGAGAAGCTAAACGGTGACAGCCTATACGCTTAAGTAAATCTATTAAAATTATGCCTTTGGTTGTGGCTTTCAAAGCTCGATCGGCACGTTCTATGTAGCCTCTGGTGAGCAAAGCCTCAATAATTTCGGCGCGAGTGGCTGGAGTACCTAAGCCAGTTTCCTCGATAGCGTTGGAAAGCTCTTCATCTTCAACTTGCTTACCGGCGTTTTCCATTAAGCTTAAAAGTCTGGCTTCGGTAATGCGCGTCGGCGGCTTAGTCATTTCGTCTTTGAGAGTAACTTCTTTGTTGCACGCTAGGGCCGGAGCCTGAGGAGTGGCTTTCAACTCTGGAAGGGCCGAGCACTCTTCTTGGGAGTCGTAACCATAGACTTCTTTCCAACCTTTTTCGCTTAAGAAGTTGCCTTTAGTGCGGAAGGTAAAGGCTTCACCTTCAGCTTTTACGGTAGTAATTCGCTCTATAACTGTGGTAACGGCAGGGGGGAAGAAGGCGGCCAAAAAGCGCCGTAGGATTAAATTGTAAATTTTGGCTTCATCGTCACGCAAGCTGCGGCCCGCCAGCTGACTGGTGGGAATAATGGCAAAGTGATCGGAAATGCGTGAATCATCAAATATTTTGCCGTAATTGCGCAATTTGGGCTCAGCTAAAAGTTTGCTGGCAGCTGTGGCGTAGAGGGGGAAATTTAAACTCCCTTCTTCGGCCCGAGAAGCGTAAGCGGTCATGCCGCTCCAAATGCGCTTGACTTGGCCTACATAGTCGGTGGGCAAACATCTAGAAGAAGTACGCGGATAAGTGATGAGCTTATGACTTTCGTAAAGACGCTGAGCGGCAGCTAGTGTACTCTTAGCTGATAAGCCAAAGCGTCTGTTGGCTTCGCGTTGCAAAGAGGTTAAGTCAAAAAGAGGCGGGGCCGCTTCGGGTTTATTTTTACGGGTCTCTTCTACTTGAGCTTGGCGTCCTTTTACGGTTTGCTCTATATGTTCGGCCAAAGTCCGATCAAAAATAGCTTCGTCACGTCCCTTGAAGCTTTTTTCTTCGGAAATTTGTTTGGGATCGAATTTGGGATCGAAATATACCGCTTCGTAGGTATGCGGTTTAGTTTCATTCTCTTGATTGACAGGAACTTCAAACTTGGCTTTCAAGCGCCAGTAGGGAGCTGGACGGAATTTTAATATGTCTAATTCGTGACTTTGCAACATCGCCAAAGTTGGGGTTTGAACACGACCTGCCGACCAGGATACCTTTTCGGTGCGTGTTTTTAAGCGGCGGGTGAGAGCACGAGTAGAATTTATACCGATAAGCCAGTCAGCTTCAGATCGACATTGAGCGGCTTGGTATAAGTTCTCATAGTTGGAACCTGGCTTGAGAGACGCAAAACCATTGCGTATAGCTTCTGGAGTCATAGATTGTAACCACAGGCGCAAGATAGGCTTTTTAATTTTGCAAAAAGAGACTAATTCACGAAAAATAAGTTCGCCTTCGCGCCCGGCATCACAAGCGTTGACTACGGCGTCTACGTCGGCTCTTTTAGCCAATTTAGCAATAATCCGCAAACGCGTTGTGCATTTATCTTTGGCTTTTAAGCTGAAACTCTTGGGAATAATGGGTAAGTCTTCTAATTTCCAAGCTTTGTATTTGGGATCGATTTCCTCAGGAGAGATAAACTCGACCAAATGGCCGACTGCCCAAGTTATAACATTATTTTCGCTCTCCAAGTATTCTTTTTCATCTTTGCAGCCGCCCAGCGCCTTGGCAATATCTTTGGCAACGCTGGGTTTTTCGGCGATAATAAGATGCTTAGACAAGAATAGCCTCCTGAGGTGCCTTTGCTGGCAGAAAAATTTTGACATACAGCCAAGACGGGCAATATGGTAAAAAAAGTTAATTAACCCAAGTATTTTACCTGGAACTTACGGCACGTCAAGATCGGCGTTTGTTTCGGGGTTGAGTATTGCGCAACAGAGAGCGGGCGTGCTCTAAGGCTTGATCTAAAGAAGCTCCTCCGCTCATCATTCTGGCAATCTCTCTCTCTCTTTCGCTTCCTTCCAAGATGCGCACATGGGTCGAGGTGCGTCCGTCGCTCACCTCTTTATATAGATAATGGTGGCGATCGCCAGCCACGGCCAAAATAGGCAAATGAGTAATACAAATAACTTGAGAGCGTGATGCTAAACCGCGCAGCCGTTCGGCTACTGCCTGGGCGGCGTTGCCTCCCAAGCCTGTATCTATTTCGTCGAAAAAGAAAGTGGCCGTTTTTTGAAATTCGGAAAATAAACTGAGTAAGGCTAACATAATGCGGGAAATTTCACCGCCTGAAGCAATTTGGGCTAGCGGCTTGGGAGCTTCTCCAGGGTTGGGAGCGATGACAAATTCGATAATATCGCCTCCGTGGACGGCAACTTCTTTGTATTTGGAGATAAAACCGGTCAGTTCGTCAGGTGTTTGATCTGTACTAGTATTGTCCGCAAAAGCAACGCTAAAACGGCAGTGAGGCATATCTACTTTGGCTAGCTCTTCCTCTACAGCTCGGGCCAGATCCTGAGCATGACGATGGCGCAAAGAGGAAATTTCGTCCATGAATTTTTCCCTTTGGCTTAGACATTTAAGAAGCTCGTGCTCCAAATGCTCAGAACGCGAAGCGCTGTTTTCCAACTGCTCTAAGTGGCTGGATGTTTGCTGACGATATTGCAACACTTCCTCTATGGAAGGGCCGTATTTGCGCATAATTGTACGTAATTTGTCGTATCGGTTGTGTAAAGTTTCCAAACTTTCACTATCGGAAATGATACTGTCAGCATAAGCGCTTAACTCGTAAATATTATCGTCTATAATAGCTAGCGCTTCATTTAGGCTGTCGACAATAGGGGTTAAGCGTTTATCTTGGCTTTGCAAAGAAGATAAGCTGCCGCAAATATTGGCTAGGAGATCGCGGGGGCCGCTGTCAGCTGTCAAATCGGCATGAGCCGATAAAGCTCCGTTACGCAAGTCGGCAGCAGCAGCTAAAATTTTTATCTGCTCTTCAAGTTTGAGGTCTTCTCCAGGTTGTGGGGCCGTTTCGTCTATTTCGTTAAGTTCGTGCTGAGCCCAGTCTATTTCACGTAAACGAGAACGCTCACCTTCGCGTAATTCTTGCAACTCTCGGTGCAATTCTCGACAGCGGCGATACGATTCGGCGTATTTGTTGAGGAGTTGCTCGTAAGATGAATCTTGAGAAATAATGTAGCGATCCAACACTTTATAATGATCGTTGGGACGCAACAAGGAGTATTGCTGATGTTGTCCATGCAAATCTACCAACATGGAACCAATTTCACGCAAGACGGCTAGGGTGGCAGGCTTACCATTTATGCGACAAGAGGCTCGGCCGACAGCTTTAAAATCTCGATTGAGTAGCAATTCGTCTTCGTCGTTTTCTTCAAAGCCAAGTTCCTCGAGCTTGAGACTTACTTCCTCAGGAATATCGACAAATCTGGCTGCTACAAAACCGCCGCTTGCTCCACTGCGCAGAGGTTTGTCCCTAACCATAGAGCCGAGTAAAAAGCCCATGGCGTCAATGATTAAAGATTTGCCTGCTCCGGTTTCGCCGGTAAGTATATTGAGGCCGTCAATAAAATAAAACGTCTCATCTTCTACCAGAGCAAAGTTGCGAATGGCCAATTCTGATAACATAAAGCATTCCAATCTGCGGCAGAGAAAATTTGCGAGGCAAAATTTCATTTTTGTTTTTTTTCTTCCTCTTTTCCCTGGCAAAGGAAAGAAGGATACAGGCAAGAAAAAGGCCGAGTTTCCTTGACAGATGTTTAAGCTTTTCAAATTGAGATGATTAAGAAGACAGAATTAACCAACGGTATTTTGGTAATCAGCGAGCAAATTCCCCAATTTGCTTCCTGCTCCTTAGGAGTGTGGGTGCAAAGTGGCACTCGCAATGATGAGCCGTACAATTTGGGCATGGCCCACTTTTTGGAGCACATGCTTTTTAAAGGCACAGAGCGGCGTACGGCTTTGCGTTTAGCCCAAGATATGGATCTGTTGGGTGGTCGTATGAATGCTTTTACCGAGCAAGAGCAAACGTGTCTATATACGGTTGTGCTCAGTGAGCATGTTGCGCAAGCTTTTGAAATTTTGGCCGATATGTTGGTAAATTCTTCGTTTGATGAAGCTGAGTTGCGCCGTGAACAAGGGGTCGTGTGCGAAGAGATAAAAATGGTGGAAGACGAAACTGAAGAGTTGGCTTCTGACCTTTTTTATGCTTCTATTTGGCCAGATCATCCATTAGGCAAGCCTATTCAAGGCACGATAGAATCGGTGCAAAGCTTCACTCAAAATGCACTTTTTGAATATTTGCATCGCCATTATAAGCCCGAGCGTATTATTGTGGCTGCTGCTGGAGCTATAGAACATGATAAGTTAGTGCAATTGACAGAGCGCTATTTGCAAAATGGCTGGTTAATGCGCCGTCCTGTTTCTCAGTTCAACGTCGAAGCTGGGCCAAAATTATGGTGGGCTTGCCCTCCTGGAGGTACGCCCAAACCTGCTGCGGTCATCAATGTAAAATATCGCCCTACCGAGCAAGTTAGTATTTGCTGTGGTTGGCAGTGTCTGGCTCAAGACGACCCGCGAGGATGCATATTGTCTGTTCTAGACAGTGTTTTGGGCGGTTCTCTTTCTTGCCGTCTTTTCCAGGAAATTCGCGAAAAAAGCGGTTTGGCTTATTCTGTAGAGACTTTCCGTTCCACTTATAGTGATGCTGGTCTTTTTGGTGTAGAAGTAAGTTGTTCGGCTGCCAATGTTTCTGCGGTAATGGACAGTATACGCAGAATTTTTAAAGCTATTTTAGCCGAAGGCATCACTGAAGATGAATTGGAGAGAGCTCGTCAGCATATTAAAAGCTCCTATGCTCTGAGCTTAGAATCTAGTTTCGGGCGTATGAGCTGTATTGTGCAAAATGAACGTGTTTGGGGACGTCAGATCAGCTTGGAAGAGCTTTGTCAAGATTTAGACAGAGTGAAAAACGACGATATTATAGAGTTCTCCCGCAAATTCTTTAATTTAGATAAATTAACTACTGCAGCTGCTGGCCCTATATATTCTTTGTAATAGGGCGTAGAATAGCGCGGTAAAAGCTGATAGTTGTAAAAATAAAAATTTTGTTCTGCATTCAGGAGGTTTGCATGGATAGTGTACTAAGTCCGATTCCAGTAGTTGTATCTGGAGCTACTGGACGTATGGGGCGTGAAATTGTGCGCACTATTTTAGGTCAAGTCGGTATGGAATTAGTGGGAGCTATTGGCCACGCCCGCCATTTAGGCGAAGATATTGGAGAATTGGTTACCGGTGAACCTTGTGGAGTGATTGTAACTCCAGATATCGATCAGGCTTTATCGGCCGCTCGCGGTGGCGTTTTGGTAGAAGTTTCTACTGGAAGTTTCATTAAAGAAGTCGTTTTTAAAGCCGCTCAATATAATGTGGCTTGTGTTATCGGCTCTACCGGTATTTCTAATGCTGATTCTGAAGCCATAGCCAATTTAGCTAAAGAAAGCTCTCATCCCATTTTGTTCGCTCCCAATTTCGCTATGGGAGCTGTTCTGATGATGAAATTTGCCAAAATGGCTTCTAAATATTTCCATTGGGCCGAAATTATTGAAAAGCACCACGAGCGCAAGCTTGACGCTCCTTCTGGTACTGCTATGTATACCGCTGAAGCTATGGCTAGAGCCTCCGGCGGCAAGTTCAGAGCTCCTGTTGAAGGTGAAGAATCTGTAAAAGGTGTGAGGGGTGGCAAATACGGTGGTATCCGCATTCACTCTGTGCGTATGCCCGGATTCTTGGCCGACCAGGAAGTTATTTTTGGCGGTCAAGGTGAGACTTTGACTATCCATCACAGCGCTTCGTCTCGCGAGTGCTTTATGTCTGGAGTGGTTATTGCCATTCAAAAAGTACGCAGCTTGGACGGCATGGTTGTTGGCTTGGAAAATATCATCGATTGATAAAGTTTTGTCAGATAAAACTTGGGGCTAAAAATATGTATCCCATAGAAAGTGAAATATGAGCATGAATAACAAAAAATACAATTTCGCTGTTGTAGGAGCTACCGGATTGGTGGGCTCAATGATGCTCAAAGTTTTAGCCGAACGAACTCAGTTGCCTATCGGCAAGGTTAGTGCCGTGGCCACAGCCAGATCGGCCGGCTCGGAAGTTAAATTCCGCGATGAATCTCTTGTTGTAGCCGATATCGCTTCTTTCGATTTCAAAGGGGTTGATATTGCACTTTTCGCTGGCGGTGACGTGGCTGCTGCTGAATATGTAAAGAAAGCTGCCGCTGCCGGAGCTGTAGCTATCGATAATTCTTCCATTTTCCGTATGGATCCAGAAGTGCCCTTGGTAGTGCCGGAAGTTAACGGTCATGCTATTAAGCAGCACAAGGGCATTATCGCCAATCCTAATTGTTCTACTATTCAGATGATGTCTGTATTAGCTCCTTTGCATAAGGCTTTTGGCCTTAAAAGCGTCAGCGTAGCTACCTATCAGTCTGTTTCTGGAGCTGGCAAAGAAGCTGTGGAAGAGTTGCGCCGTCAAACCAAGGCTATGCTCGAAGGAAAAGCTATAGAAGGCAAGTCTTGCTTCCCTAAGCGCATTGGTTTCAATTTATTCCCTCAAATTGGCAGTTTTGACGGAGAGGGCAACACTACTGAAGAAACCAAGATGGTCAACGAAACGAAGAAAATTTTGGAACTTCCGGAAATTCCCGTTTTGGCCACTTGTGTGCGTGTGCCTGTATTTTTCGCCCATTCTGAAGCGGTGCAGGCTTCTTTCGAAAAAGAATGTTCTCCTGAAGAAGCTAGAGCTATTTTAAGTAAGGCTCCTTGTGTAAAAGTAATGGACGAGCCCTCTCAGGGTATCTATCCCACTCCAGTTGAAGGGGAAGATCAGGATCTTGTTTTGGTGGGGCGCATCCGTCGCGATCCTACCGTTGAGCATGGCATTTCTATGTGGGTAGTAGCTGACAACTTACGTAAAGGTGCAGCTACCAATGCTGTTAATATTGCCCAAGCTCTCATTGAGGAAAGGGACGCGGAATAGCTCCATGTCTATTATTGTGCAAAAATTTGGCGGCACTTCGGTTGCTTCCGAAAAAGGCTGGAAAGCTTTGGCCAATAAAATTAAAGACGAGCTGAACAACAATAAGCAAGTAATAGTCGTTGTTTCAGCTATGGGACGTCGTCCAGCTCCTTACGCTACCGACAGTTTGTTGGGATTGATCAAAGATTATTCGGCCCAAGTTAGTGATCGTGAGCGCGATATGCTTATGGCTTGTGGAGAAATAATCTCTGCTGTTACTGTCAGCCACTATCTGCGCAGTTTGGGCATAAAGGCCAAAGCTTTTGATGGGGCTCAGGCAGGTATCGCTGCTATAGGAAATTATGGCAGCGCCAGCATAGAAAGTATCGATCCTCAAGAACTTTTGAAAGCTTTACAAGAAGGCTTTGTTCCAGTGGTTGCCGGCTTCCAGGGAGTAAACAAATGTGGCGAAATCGTCACTTTGGGACGTGGAGGCAGTGACACTACAGCAGTCGCTTTAGGGGCTGCAGTTGGGGCTGAACGGGTAGATATTTTCACCGATGTTGAGGGGGTTATGACTGCTGATCCGCGTTATGTGCCCTCAGCTCACGTTTTGGAACATATCAGCCATGTTGAAGTAGGAGAAATGGCCAACGAAGGGGCTAAAGTTTTGCACCCTAGGGCCGTAGAAATTTCTCAAACTCACAATATCCCTTTGCGAGTGCGTTCCACTTTCAGCGCCAAAGAAGGCACAGCTATCGATAGCAATTCTGCTAATGTGAGCATTGCCGATCGTCAGCTTGAAGTTGGAAAGTTGGTCACCGGAGTTGTCAGTGTGCCTGGCTACACTATGGTTAGTATCGATTTGCAAGCTACTCCCGACTTACGTGTGCGCCGCTTAGCTATTTTTGAGCGTTTGGCTGAGGCTTCTTTATCATTAGATATGATCAATGTTGCCGAAGACAGAATTTGCTTCTTGCTCAATAATAGTGATATCAACACAGCCAAAAACTTACTTAAAGAGCTTGGTTGCAGTTTCGCTATGCGCTTTGGTTGCGCCAAACTGTCTGTAGTTGGTCAGGCTATGCGTGGACAGCCAGGAGTGATGATGCGCATTTGTCGAGCTTTAGTACATAGCGGTATTGAGCTTTTTTACACAACCGATTCTCATATCACTATATCTGCTGTAGTGGCTGAAAACGCTTTGGCTAAAGCTTCTCAGGCTATTCATACTGAGTTTGGCTTAGATTAAGGCATCTTTTCTTGCTTTATTGCCAAGTTCGTTGGTCGTTTTCTGCTTCTTTGCGTTTAAACGATTCGGCAAGATCGACATCAAAGCGATTGGCCAAGTCTAGCAAGTAGGACAATACGTCGGCCATTTCTTCGGCTAAATTGTCCTGAATTTTTTGCTCTTTGGCCTGGTCGCTGGAGTGTTCTTTAGCTTTTTCGGTAAAAAGGTTTATCTTTTTGCGAATAGCTTTAGCCAACTCGCCGACTTCTTCAGTTAGCAGCAAATATGTTTCTAAGTTGCTGGCTTTAGTAAAACCCCTTTCTATACATTTTTCTTGCATGTATTTTTGGAGCAGGGGAAGAGTGGGGGTATTTGGAAAACTTACTTTTTTCATAACGTTTTTCTTTTGCGTTTTGCGGCATGTCCTTTCCTGCAACAAGACAGAAAGAGCGTTGGTGGTAGCCAAAGTTGAGGAGGAGTCTCTGTCATGGTCGATGGGTTGCTAGAACGGGTAGAAAAATTAGAAGGCACTGTGCGCAGCAGTTTGTCTCAGCTGCGCCATTTGCAGCAACTTAGTGAAGCAGAACTAAAAAGAGATGCTCTTGATAACCTAGAGCAAATACGCCGCGAAATGTCAGATGTAGTTTCGCGCATGGCCTCTTTGGCTGAGGTAAACGCTCTAAAAGATGATTTAAATAGAATTTTCAATTTAATAGGAAATCCCCACGAAGCTTCTTTTTCCGGTAGTATTATGGCTGGAAATCAGTCTTCTTCTAATAGTGAAGTTGCTGATCGTTTGACAAAAGCTGTAAAAGCTTGTGAAGAAAAGTTGGATAAACTGCAAACTTCTTTAGGAAATGTCGACATTTGTTCTAAACTTGAAGGACTAGAAAAGCGTTTAGACGGTTTGGAAGCGGCTCTGGCCGAATTACGCAAGTCTGATAATGTCAAGTCTACTGACAGCACTGCCGAATATAGTGCCAAAAAAAGCGATAATTCCTCCATATTCGATGATGAACCCGTAGAATGGGGCTAATTTTTGCTATAATGGGGCAGGAAACTTAAGGAAAGCCCGGGCGGCTTTTTTTGACAATAAAAGGAACGAAGGTTATGAAAGTCAGCTGCTGCATGAATAATAAATATTCAGCCAGCCATTATATATTGAGACGTCGTCAAAAGTGCACAGGCTTTAGTTTATTGGAACTGATGGTTTCTGTGGGCATTATGTCTGTGACTCTTCTTTTGGTTCTAGCTGTTTTTACCGGCTCCATGAAGGCCAGTCAGAAGACCACCGACTTGACAGCAGGCGTTATAGTTGCCGAAACTGTTCTTACTAAAGATATTTACAATATTGTCAACCAGGTGGACAAAGAAGCTGATAAGGGCGCTTTTGAAAATCTGAAAAAAGGTGGAATGGTAGCTTCTGGTATTAAAAACCTCAACAATACTACTTTTGTATGGGAGCTTAATTCTACTAGAATAGACAGTACAGACAGCGGTACTTCAGTAGGAGGCACTACTATTGATAACCAGTTGGTAAAACTCGACGTAGTAGTGTGGTGGGGCAAAAGCGGTGAGCAAGTAGGCGAATATAGCTCTGATAATGGAAATATGTCATCTACAAAAAAAGCAAATGATACTACTTTGAGTATGACGCATGCCGGTATTTTGCGCTGTGAGATGAGTCGACTTTATAACATCAGCTCAGAGTTCTAGGAGGGCAGCTTAATAATATGAATATTGTTCCAAGCCGCCGACAAGATAGCTTAGGCGCTACTTTGGTTGAAGTTCTGATTACTACTGGCGTTTTTAGTGTACTGATGCTGGTACTTTTCACCGTTGTGCAATATGGTATGGATTCCTGGCGCAGTATTGAAGGACGTACCGTTACGCAAACTATGATGCGTAAAGTGGGCGTTTTTGCTATGGATGATATTCGAAGGGCCAGCTTCGGCGGTTTAGGTGTGGCTGCTTACAAGAACTATAATCCGGGTAGTTTCGATAAAATTTTAACTGGAACTGAAGTAGATCAGAACAAACAGCCGCTATATGGTCAAGCTATATGGATGCTTTCAGCTTATAATGATAATAGCGCTATTTCTGGAGGCACAGATCCTGAAGTCGTCAGCGCTTCCGAGCGTTTTTCACGCAGTGCATCTGGCATTCCCAATTGGAATAAAAATGTCATCTACTACGTATCCACTATTGGCCCCAATTTGCACAAAGAAAAATATGGCGGAACTATACAAGAAGTTTGCGGCAATGCCGAATCTTGCCCACATAAGTGGTTAATCCGTTGCGAAGTTCCCGGTCAAGCTGCTTTGCTTGACAAGTCTAATATAAACAAATATGTTGTGCAGCCGGAAACTAAGGGCGGTCAAATCAATATTTTCAGTCAGGATCCTTTTAAACAGTGTAAAGTTCAGATCTTGGCTGATTGTATTGTGGCTTTCCGAGTAGTTACTAGCAAGCCAGAAGTTACTTTAGTTATTAAGTCGGCTCGTTTAGCCGAATTGCGTCGTGCTCAACAGCAACGTGGTTTGACTTTGGGTAAAGATGTGAAGAATGAAGAAACTTTTGATATGAGTAATGCTCAAGCTTTGAGAAAGCTTGATACGCTTAGCGGTGCGTCTAACCGTTTGGGAGCTTACACTTTGCAATATGATATAACGGTTATTCCCCGCAATAGCATGAAGTAAAGGTTTGCTACTTAGAGGATAGGTGATGGAAAAGTTCTTCTGTTCTCAAACAAAAAGAGCGGCTGTTAAGGCCGCTCCTTTTCGTTTGGATAAAATTATGCTTTAGAACATAGTGCTTTGATAAGGACGATCTTTTTCCAGCCAGGGCTTTATATGCTGGTAACAATCGCGTGGTACCATAAGTAAGCTACGGCGAACTGGTTCGGAAAGAGCTTCAATGGCTTTGGTGCGGCTGGCTTGAGAAATCTCTTTCCAGCGATTGTTGGGCGGATTGTCCAATATGCGAATAGGTGAAGTGGCTCGACCTGGTTGGTAAATATCATATCCTAAATTTTGGGGAGTGTCTTTATGAAAATACCATTCCCAGTTCGGGCCTAAGCTCTTTTGTACATATTTTCTTATTTTATCGGTAATAGGGCCGTCTCCGGGATCGTCAAAAGCCTTGAATGGACGCCTGCCTAAAAAGCGACGAGAGAGATCGGCCATAACTTCGTCAGGACTCTGGCTCCAAAGCTTCAAAGTATGATAAAAATCAAAATCATCAATTTGTAAGTAATTATCTAAGAAATTTTCTTCGTCTTCGGCCTGGCTAGATTCAAAGAGAAAACGCAAGTTGCGCGGCAATTCTAAAGATTGGGGAGACGTTTCGTATAAATAATGAGCTCTTTTAAGGATAACTCGCAATAAAGTTTCATAGGAACGTACTGTTTTATGCAAATAAACTTGCCAGTGCATAAAATAACGACAGAAATATTTAGCGCCAGTGTAAAGGGAATCGCGTTGTAAATAATCCATGCGATCTACATCTAATTGACTGGAAAGTAATTCGTGAAATACCGGCTGAGGATAAGTCCCCTTCATTATGGCAATGGTATCTTCGGCATTAAGTGAATATTTGGCAAATAAAGGAGCTAAGCGACGGACTATTCTTAAGCTGAGCTCTTCGTGATTGACTTTGGAAAAAGCATTTTCCAAAGCGTGAGAAAAAGGGCCGTGACCTATATCGTGTAGCAAAGCGGCTGCTTGAGCAGCTAAGATTGTTTCTGGAGCTACTTTGAGTAAGCGATTATCGTGCCAGTAGGTCAGAATACGTTGCATCAGCCACATAGTACCTATTGAATGCTGAAAGCGAGAGTGTTCGGCACCATGAAAAACACTAAAGCACATACCCAGCTGGCGTATGCGACGCAGCCTCTGAAACTCCATAGAATCGATAAGTTCCAGAATTAAGGGATGATTTATGGCTATATTGCCATAAAGGGGATCGCGCAATACTTTTTCTTTAAACTTTTTGCTCATAGTTGGCGATGGCAGCTACTTTTTGATAATTTTTTTCCTAGGCACGGCTCAAAAGCAAATCATTTTATTTATTGATGATAATCAGCTGCGCAACTAGAAAAATCAAAGCTGTTTTCGCTATATCTTGTGGTTTTCCTTAATTTTGTGATATTTATTGCGTCGGCTTTGCATACGCTGGGTGCGCTTGCTGGGATTATGCTTAGGGGGAGCTGAAAGTTCAGTGGAGTCGTTTTTATCTACCAACTCAGGTATGGAAATATCAAAATCATCTTGCAAGCTGGTGTGTAAACTGGATAAACTCGGATTTATGACACCTTTAGATAAAGCTGTTCCCATAAGCATACCTACTGCTATACCGCTAGCTATGAGCATGGCATTCATACCATCTTGTAAAGCTAAGTCGGTTTGACCGCGAATAATGTTGGTCATGGCGTTGTAGGTGAGGATTCCGGGTACCAGAGGAAAAATACCAGGCAATACAAAAACCGTAGAAGGCATGCGCAAAGCTCTGGCCAAACTCTCACTACACAAAGAAATGGTTAGTGTGCCAACGAAACCACAATATATGGGGCCTATTCCCCAAGTTCCCATCATGTAATTAACCTGCCAGCCCAGTAGGCCGGCTAAAGTGCAGCCGAGTATAGCTCTAACTGGAATACGGAAAAAGACAGCGCAGCCGACTAGGCCCAGAATAGCTCCAAACCAACCGATAAAAAAGTCGCTCATAAGAACCATTGCCCCATACTCATGCCCACTACTGCTCCAGCGGCTAGAGCTGCACTTGTAAGAACAGCGTCCGTCGTACGGGCGATGCCGGCTAGCAACTCACCAGCCATAAGGTCGGCTATAGCGTTTGTTAAAGCTAAGCCGGGCAACAGAGGTACCATACCAGCAATAACTATAGCGCGATGCTCTACGCTGGAAAAGAATAAACACCAAATATCAGCAAAAATGGTCACTGCTAGCCCGTTGAGAAATACCATCAAGAATGGAGCTAGCTTGGCACATTTTAACTCTACATATTTGGCCAGCAATCCGACTAATAGTGAAGGTATAATAGAAATTAAATTTCCGGCGATCATCATGCCGAAACCGGCGCAGCAAATAGCCTGAAAGATATACATGGTCGTTTGGCTATACAGAGGAGCTTTACGAATGATTTCATCTACAGCTTTGTCGGCGCTTTGGAAAGAAATTTTGCCTGCGGCTAGATCACGAGAAATAGAGTTGATGGCAATTACTTTAGCCAGGTCGATCGTGCGGTTTTTTACTCTGGTAACAATAGTGATGGTGCGCTCGCGGCCCACTGTAACCGTAATGCCGGTTGGTGTGGCATAGCTCTCAACTGGAGTGCCGCAAGCGTGGCCAATGTGCTCTACGGTAGTTTCCACTCGATTTGTCTCTGCTCCGGAAGCCATTAATACTTTGGCTGATTTTAGGCACAGACTAGCAATTTTGCGTAGAGCATTTTTAGAACACAACTTGGCCATTGATAATTGCAGCAGCCCTTTCTATAAGGCGTTTTTTACAACTTTAGGGTGAGACAGCCCGTTTTAAGTCTCGTCTGTTTCGGCTTTTGCTTCAATTTCCTTGTAGTTGGCTGGCTCGGCAAAAAGCGCTTCTAAGAAAAGATCGGGATCAAATTCGCGCAAATCGTCGGCCCCTTCTCCTACGCCTATATAACGCACTGGTAAGTGGAACTCTTCTCCAACGGCAATGACCACTCCGCCTTTGCCTGTTCCATCTAATTTGCACATAACTACACCGGTCAGCTCTGCGGCGCGGTTAAAGACTTTGGCTTGCTCTAAAGCATTTTGGCCAGTTGTGGCGTCAACCACCAACCAAGTCTCGTGCGGAGCTCCCGGGCAAGCCTTATCGCATACGCGCCTGATTTTGCCCAACTCTTCCATAAGGTTGACTTTGTTATGCAAGCGACCAGCCGTATCAATAATGACTAAGTCGCACCCGCGTGCTTGGGCCGCTTTTATAGCATCGAAAACAACTGCGCTGGGATCGGAGCCTTCTTGATGACTAACTACATCAACGCCGATCTTTTCTGCCCAGGATTGGAGTTGATCTATAGCTGCTGCTCTGAAGGTGTCGGCAGCGGCCAAAATGACTTTATGACCGTCAGCCTTGAATTTCGCAGCCAATTTGGCCGCCGTGGTAGTTTTACCGACGCCATTGACGCCGACCATCATGACGACTTTAAGTTCGCCAGGATGCAAGTCTAAGCCGCATTTTTCACCTTTGTGTTGGCGCAATATGTCGCCTAAAATCGATTTCATTTCAGTCAGCAAATCGTTAGGCTGCGTAATTTTCTTGCTCTTTTGAGCTTTCTTAAGTCTGTCGAGAATATCCGCCGAAGCTGTCAGTCCCACGTCCGCTGTCAACAAGATGCTCTCCAGCTCGTCCCAAAAATCTTCGTCAATTTTATTGGATGAGGAAAACAAACCACTGACACGGTTGACAAATTGACGACGTGTCTTATCTAATCCTTGAGCCATTTTGTTAAACCAAGGATCGACGGGGGTTAAGGCCAGCTCTTTGGCACTGTCTAAGAAGCCGCGTAAGCCTTTTTTACTGCTTGGCTCAGGGGATTCCGTTGCTGAACTGGGCTCAGATACTGACACTTCAGAAGTTGCTGGAGCTTCTGAAGCTGCTGGAGCCGTTTGTTCTGGGCTGTTTGGGGTGGAAACTTTTTCTTCTTTATTGCGTTTGAACCAATTAAACATAATATTCCTATTAAAGTAGTAGTGAATCTTCTTTTGGATAAACTCAAAACCAACTGTCTATTTATCTTTGTATTAGTATAAGCGTAAAAGCGAAACTTACTAGACTTTGTATTTTGACCCAATGCATCTTTTTGCCTGCTCTTTTTGCATAAAAGGGGGGAGACCTTTGATTGTATGGCAAATAAAGCAGGCAATTTTTTAACTTGTCATGTCGTAGAAAGGGGCCATATTATGGGCATTCTAACTCCGTTAGTCTTTGTTGGAGCGGATAAAGCGGCTTTAATTAAGAAAAGTATTCTTACTCCTCCAGATCCGTCTATATTGCCCTGGTCTCCTATGCCTAAACTGGACGAAAAAGCCATAGAACTTAAAGAACGTCAGGAAGAGGTTAAAAAACAACAGGAAGCCCAGCGGGCTGAAGCGGCTCAATATGCTTATTCTCAATCTGGCTGGGAGAACCGTCCTTCATTGTTTGGCAATGCTGTTGGCAAATCGGAAGCTACTACGAAAAACTCGGGAGGATTCGCTTTCTCTTCGTCAGCTCCAGCTCGCAAGCCTAATTTGAGCGGAGCATTGCGCAAACTGGAAGAAGCCCGTCCGCAAACGGCTCCTATAAATTTGCCTGATTCGGAAGTCCCTCCGGGATTTGCCGATCTTACCGATTCGGAAATGCCTCCTGGTTTTGCTGATATTGAGCGCAAGGCTGAAATAAAAAAACAGGCTGAGGCTGGTATATTTGGCCGCGTAGAAGGAGCTCCTAGACGTCGTCCTCGCAATGAAGATCGAGACGAAAGAGACAGAACGTCTTCTGAACGTCATCGCCGTGCCTCTCGCAATCAGGAAATAAATTTGAATTTTTTGAAAACTCAAGTGTTCGGCAACTAATTTTTGCATTTCTAAAGGAAAAAATCGGATATGGCTGCCAGAGGGGATAAATTTCTTATTACCGGCATGGCTTGTGCTGCTTGCCAAGCCCACGTTAGCAAGGCTATCTCTGCTTTGGAGGGAGTAGCGCAAGCTGACGTCAATTTACTTTCTAGCACGGCGAGAGTCTTCTATAAAGATAAACCTTGCCAAACTGAAGTAATTAAAGCTATACAAGGAGCTGGATATCAGGCCGAACTTTTAAAAGATGAAGGCGTTTGGCAAGCAAGCAGCCGCCAAAGACGCTCTGAAGCAGCTAAAAATGAACAGCGCTCTCTGGCTATACGTTGCATTTGTACTTTCATATTTTTGCTGCCCTTGCTAGCTTGCAGTACTTCAGTCATGTTTGGCTGGCCTATAGACATTTTAAGCATGGTTCCCGAACCTACAATTTTATGGTTTGTAGTGTTTCAATGTGCTTTGGCTTTGTTGGCCATGCTGATAAATGGAAAAATTTTTGTCAGCGGTTTTAAGAGCTTACTTTCTGGAGCACCCAATATGGACGCTCTTGTTTGTATGGGAACGCTAGCCTCTTTTGCTTACAGCGTGTTCAATTTGTGGTCTATCGACAAGATTCTGGGCTTGATTTCTGCTTCGAAGTTAGACAGTGTCGCTTTCTTAGTTGAAACTTTGCATCAATCCCTTTCGGCCACTTATTTTGACAGTTGCGCTTTTATACTTTTCTTTGTCACGTTGGGCAAATATTTAGAAGGCAGGGCTAAAGCTAAAACTTCTTTAGCTTTAGAAAAATTAGCCGATTTAGCTCCCAAAACTGCACTAATCAAAAAAGCGGACGGTTCGGAAGAAGAGCGCCAGGTGGGCTTAGTTTCGGTAGGAGATACTATCGTTATGAAACCGGGCTGGACTGTACCTGTAGATGGTATTATTGTTTCCGGCTCCAGCTCTTTAGACGAATCGGCTCTAACTGGAGAAAGCTTACCTGTAGTTAAACAAGTTGGCGACGTGGCTCTTTCTGGTTCAATCAATTGTGAAGGACGTTTCGAATTTGTCGCGTCTCAAGTGGGAGCCGATACTACTTTAGCTCAGATAATTCGCTTAGTAGATGAAGCTTCTAATTCTAAAGCTCCCAGTGCTCGCTTGGCCGATAAGGTCAGTAGCGTTTTTGTACCTATCGTTTTTGCTTTGGCACTGATAACCGGTTTGCTTTGGTATTATGTGCCTCTGTGGTTAGATTTGCCTGAATCAGTTTATTGGGGAACCGCTTTAAAATATGCTGTATCCGTTTTGGTTGTCGCTTGTCCTTGCGCTTTAGGATTAGCTTCGCCAGTAGCTATTATGGTCGGCATGGGCAGAGCGGCTCAGTTCGGTATTTTGGTACGTAATGCTCAAAGCTTGGAGGAGCTGAGTGCAGCCAAAGCGGTTATCTTTGATAAAACGGGTACACTTACCGAGGGTAAACCGGCCATTATCGATTATCAGACTTTTTGTGAAGATAAATATAACCGCGATCAAGTGCTGACTTATGCCATGTCTTTGGAGCAAAGCAGTAGTCATCCTTTGGCTGTAGCTGTCACCAAAGCTGCTCAAGATAAAGGCTTAAGCGCTCTGCCAATAGATAATTTTAAAGAAGTGGTGGGCGGCGGTGTCGAAGCTCTGATTGAAAAACAAATCTGGAAAATTGGCAGTCGTGGCTACATGGCTAAGAGCATTATGTCTGATTGTAGCTCCGGCAAGTTGCAACATATTAACGAGTATGAAGCTCAGGGCTATAGCATTCTTTATTTAGCTAATCAAAAAGACAATCTGGTCGGTATTATTGTTTTGGCCGACCAACTTCGCCCCGACAGTGTGGAAGCTGTACAAAGTTTACACGAATTGGGCATTAAAGCTATAGTTCTCACTGGTGACAGAAAACAAGCCGCCGAGCGAATTGCCGAACAAGTAAAAGCTGATGCCCTTTATGCCGAGGTCTTACCCAGTCAAAAAGCTGATGTCGTAAAAAAATATAAAACTGAAGCGGGTAAAATTATTCTCGTCGGGGATGGCATCAATGACGCACCTGCTTTGAAAATTGCTGATGTAGGCGTGGCTATAGGTACCGGTATTGATATCGCTGTTGAGGCGGCGGATGTCGTCTTAATGAAAAATTCTTTGTTAGATGTTGTCCGGGCTATTGAATTAAGTAAAGCTGTTTTAGGCAACATACGCCAAAATTTATTTTGGGCCTTCGCTTATAATGTATTGGCTATTCCTGTAGCAGCTGGACTTTTCAGCGGTTGGGGTATTGAGCTTACTCCCTCTTTGGCCGCTTTAGCTATGAGCTTAAGTTCGGTAACTGTGGTTGGCAACGCTTTGCGTCTTAATGGTTTTTACCCTGGCCTTATAGCTAAAGTAAAGCATAACCGCTCTGCTAGCTCTGAGAAGACAGAGGCTACGCTTTTGCAAAATGAAAATAAAAAACAAATTGATGCGGAGGAAAAAGTGATGACTAAAATTCTTTATGTCGATGGAATGATGTGCGAAAAATGTGAGATGCATGTTACCAGAGCTCTGGAAAGCATTGAAGGCGTGAAAATAAGCCGTATCGAGCGTGAGCAAAAGATAGTCGCTGTGGAGCTTAGTCGTGAAGTTACGGACGAAATTTTGCGTGAAGCGGTAGAAAAAGCTGGTTATAAGGTAGAGAATATCGTCGGCTAACTCCCGGTATCTTAAGTAGGTTTGCCAACTTTTTGGGCGAAAATAGGCAGGAAATCGTTTATGGACGCCCTAAAAAGTTGGCCTTTCATTAAAATCGGAGGGTAGAGCGCGATATGTTAAAGCACATTTGGTCAGTCGATCCCGAAGTAGCTCAGGCTATTTATAACGAAACTTGCCGCCAGGCTGAAACTTTGGAGATGATCGCTTCGGAAAATTTTGTCAGTGAAGCTGTTTTAGAAGCTCAGGGCAGCGTTTTAACTAACAAATATGCCGAAGGATATCCCGGTAAGCGCTACTACGGCGGCTGCGAAAATGTTGATATTATCGAAAATTTGGCTAGAGAACGTGCCTGCGCTATTTTTGGCGCCGATCATGCCAATGTACAGCCTCATTCTGGATCTTCTGCCAACTTAGCGGCCTATTATTCGATTGCTTCCCATGGCGACACTATTATGGGTATGGCTTTAGCCCATGGAGGTCACCTTACTCATGGTCATAAAGTCAATTTTAGTGGCTCTCATTTTAACGTTGTTCAGTATGGCTTAAATCCTGAAACTGAGCTTATCGACTATGAAGCTATGCGCAAGTTAGCTTTAGAAGCTAAGCCTAAAGTTATTTTGGCCGGTTCGAGCGCCTATCCCAGGGAAATAGACTTTGCTCCTTTTAGAGCTGTGGCCGATGAAGTAGGGGCCAAGCTTATGGTAGATATGGCTCACTTCGCTGGTTTAGTCGCGGCCGGTTTGCATCAAAATCCTGTGCCCGTAGCCGATATTGTAACTACCACAACTCACAAAACTTTACGCGGCCCGCGTGGTGGCATGATCTTGTGCAAAGCTGAGTTGGCCAAAGCTGTAGACAAAAATGTTTTCCCTGGCTATCAGGGCGGCCCCTTGGAACATGTTATTGCTGGTAAAGCTGTCGCTTTTAAAGAAGCTCAGAAAGAATCATTTAAAGAATATCAGCGTCATATTGTGGCTAATGCTAGGGCTTTGGCCAAAGTATTGGCCGATGGTGGAGCTCGTTTAATTTCTGGTGGTACTGATACGCACCTGATTTTGGTTGACGTAACTCCTTTGGGCTTAACCGGCCGCGAAGCTGAAAACGCCTTACATAAGGCTGGCATTACTGTCAACAAAAATGCCATACCTTTCGATAGCAATCCTCCCGCTATTACCAGTGGCATTCGTTTAGGCACTCCGGCTCTAACAACTCGCGGTATGAATGTTAACCAAATGGAGCGTATCGGAGCTTGGATTTTAGAAATTTTGAGCGCTCCTCAGGACGAGAATTTAGCTGCTAAAGTGCGCCGTGAGATAGGAGAACTTTGTCAAGAGTTCCCTCTTTATGCTCAACGTTTGCAAGACGATCACTGCGGCGATGCTTAATCGTTGAAAATTACTCTTTTTAGCTTTTACAAGAAGGCTGCCTAGAGCCCCTTATCTTGCCAGCATTATGCAAATATAAGGCTGGCTTTGGGGCAGTTTTCTAAGTATAAAAGCAAGTATCTTATGCTTTTAATATCCTTTCGGAGGTCCTTAATATGTCTCGCGTGGCCGTAGTAGCCGTAGGCGGCAACTCTTTAATTAAAGATAAACAGCACCAAACCGTACCCGATCAGTACAACGCTGTGTGCGAAACTGTTTCCCATGTAGTCAATATGATTGAAGACGGTTGGGAAGTAGTTCTTACTCATGGCAACGGCCCTCAGGTTGGCTTTATTTTGTTGCGCAGCGAAACCGCTCACGAAGCTATTCACACTGTGCCCGTCGACTCTGCTGTGGCCGATACTCAAGGTGCTATCGGTTATCAGTTCCAAATGGCTTTGCACAATGAATTCTTGAAGCGCGGCTTAAACAAAGGTTGCGCTACTTTAGTCACGCAAGTTGTAGTAGGAGCTGACGATCCCGCTTTCCACAATCCTACTAAGCCTGTCGGTCCTTTCATGGATGAAGCTCAAGCCAAGCAGCGCCATGAAGCTGACGGTTGGGATGTCATGGAAGATGCCGGCCGCGGTTGGCGTCGTGTAGTAGCTTCTCCTAAGCCTCAGAAGATTGTGGAATTGGAATCTATTCGCGCTTTGATTAACGCCGGTCAAGTAGTGATCGCCGTTGGTGGTGGCGGTGTGCCCGTTGTCGAAAAAGACGGACGTTATACTGGTGTAGCGGCTGTTATAGATAAAGACTACGCTTCCGGTCTTTTGGCAGCCAATTTGGATGTAGACTCTTTCATTATCTCTACGGCTGTAGACAAGGTTTACATCAATTTCGGCAAGCCTAACCAGCAAGCTCTCGACACTGTTACTATTTCCGAAGCTAAAAAGTACATGGCCGAAGGACAGTTTGCCAAGGGCAGCATGGCCCCCAAGGTAGAAGCGGCCATCAAGTTCTTGGAAGCTGGCGGCAAAGAAGCCATCATTACCAATCCTGAAAACTTGAGCAAAGCTGTCAAAGGCTTAGCCGGAACTCGCTTTGTAAAAGACTAATTCTTAAGCGTTAGGCGATACAATAAGGCTATTCTGCATTGTTGGAATAGTCTTGTTTTTTTTGATAACTTATAGGTATTTAAATGGTAATAACTTTTAAGTATAATAGCAGTAGAAAATATATAAATGAAGAGTGCTTTGCATAATATTAATTTTTACCGTGACAAGAGTTGTCGAGAACCAGTACTTGAATATTTGGAAGAATTGGCCGCCAGAAAGGACAAGGACAGCAGAATAAAACTAAATAAAATAAATGATTTCGGTACGGTACTCAAGCCGGTGAGCCTTATATAAAATATCTAGGTGATGATATTTGGGAATTGAGACCACTGCGAGATAGGATTATTTTTGTAAGTTGGATTAATGGAAGTTATGTTTTGCTTCACTGTTTTGTCAAGAAAATACAAAAAACTCCCAAGCGAGAATTGGAAAAAGCTAAATGTGAACTTGTTGATTTAAAGGCAAGGAGTGGTCAATATGAATGAGCATAAAAATATTCAAGAAGAAATTAATGGTGCCATTGGAAGCAATTGGAAAGAAGTGAGAGCAAAGTTATTTGCTTCGGAAGAAATTGTCGAAAGTGATTTACGAGTAGCTCTCATTGGAGAAATTATCAAGGCTAGGCAAGAGAAGGGGATTAGTCAGAAAAAGCTCGAGGAACTCAGCGGAGTAAAACAGCCTATTATCGCCAGAATGGAAAGGGGAACAACTAACCCGCAGTTGGATACCATACTAAAAGTGCTGGCGCCTTTAGGAAAAACTTTAGCTGTCGTTCCTTTGCAAGCCGGTTCCTAGAGCCGTTTTAGAGCTGAGCTGACAATTGGGAAAGCGGAAGTAAAGCGGAAATAACGACCATGCCTACCACTATACCCATAAAGAGAATAAGGCACGGCTCCAGCCAGCGAATCATAGCTTGACGACGACGAGCTAACTCTCGCTCGTAAAAGCTGGCTGCAGAAGTGAGCATTTCATCCATGTTGCCGGTCTTTTCGCCTGTTCTTAAAAATTGCTGGAGCAATGGCGGAATAAGCTGGATACGAGAAAGCGAATTGGAGAGACCGTCGCCGCGTTCAACTGCTTGCTCTACGCCGCGCAACTCTTTGTCTAAAGCGGCATTGTCTACAACTTCACGGCTCATTTGCAAAGAACGAACCAAGGGCACGCCTGAGCTTTGTAATAATGCTAAAGTGCGAGCCCATCTGGCTAAGAGACCAGCTTTAATCATGCGCCCCAAAATGGGAAAGTTCATTTTAAGTTTATCTTTAGTCAGATTTGAAAGAGAATGGGAAATTAAGAATATAATAACTACGGCTCCACCTAAAACTGCCGGTCCCCAGCTGCGCAAAAATGTACCCGCATTGATCATTAGTTGAGTAATGGCGGGAAGCTCGTTGCCTGTGGAGTCATACATCTCTTGAATTACAGGTGTTAAAAACATAACTAAAGCAATTAAGAGTACTATCGATAAGGAAACTAATACTACAGGATAGGCTAGGGCCGATTGTAAAGCGCGACGATGCTCTATTTCATCTTGTAAAAAGTTGGCATAGCGCTCCAAAATGACGCCGGGCTGGCCAGCTTCTTCACCGGCACTGACCATGCGTACTAACATAGGAGGAAAGATACTATCTTCAGTAAGACTGCTAGATAAGCTTTCACCTTCACGCAAACGCACTTGCACGCGAGCTAAAGCTTTGCGCAATTTGGCACTTTCAGCCGATTCGGCTAATGAACCCAAAGCCTCATCCATAGGAATGCCCGACTTAAGCAAAGCCGACAATTGTAAAACTGTGTAAGCCAAATCGTCATCGCCAGCTTGGCCACCCTTTGTGCCGCCGTCTTCTTCTACTTTGGTTGGAAAAATTTTGCGCTCTTTAAGCTTTTGGTGAGCTACGGCATGGGAAACTGCCGCCACCAGGCCCTTTACTTGTTTGCCTTTACTGTCGGTACCTTCGTAAGAATAAAGAGGCATAGCGCTTTAATGTATTCTCCTTGAGTTTGACTCCGAAAAAATTATAAGCGGGCGGCCCGCAGCGCTTCTTGCGGGGTGGTTAAGCCCAATTCCACTTTTTTGATAGCGTCGTCTAAAAGGGTAGCCATGCCCTTATCGCGGGCCGCCTTACCTAAAATGCGTGAGTCTTCCGAACGAGCAATGCGACTGCGCAAGTCCTCATCGACGCTCATAATTTCGTAGATACCCAGACGGCCTTTATAGCCGGAACCGTGGCATTGAGGACAACCTACTGGCTTATAAAATTGCGATCCGGCAGGTACTTTCTGAATGCCCAAACGATATAAATCGTTAGGATCGGGATCGCAAGGTTGCTTACAATGGGGGCATAAGTTGCGTACCAAACGCTGAGCCATGGCCCCTAAAAGTGAAGAAGAGAGCAAATAGGGCGGTATGCCAAGGTCGAGCAAACGGGTGGCGGCAGTGGGGGCGTCGTTGGTGTGCAAAGTAGAAAGCACCAAGTGGCCTGTCAAGGCGGCGTGAATAGCAATATCAGCCGTTTCCGGATCGCGGATCTCACCAACCATGATAACGTCGGGGTCTTGACGCAAAACTGAGCGCAAACCGCTGGCAAAAGTCATGCCGATTTTTTCATTAACTTGAATCTGACCTACGCCAGCTAACTGATATTCTACAGGATCTTCAATGGTAATAATGTTGCGCTCTGGAGAGCGAATCATATCCAAAATAGCATACAGAGTAGTCGTTTTACCAGAGCCTGTAGGGCCGGTAATTAAGAACAATCCGTAAGGATGACTAACTAAATCGGTAACTACTTGGCGGTCGTGCTCATTGAGGCCCAATTGCTTAAGGCTAAGCATGCGTAAGTTTTTTTCCAAAAGGCGCATTACCACACGCTCACCGTGCAAAGTGGGCACTATAGAGACACGTACATCTAATTGCCTATCGCCAGAGTGAACATGTAAACGGCCGTCTTGGGGATGACGCGTCTCAGCTAAGTCCAGATTGGACATAACTTTTACACGAGCTACCAGCTGTTGATGGCTGGAGCGAGCCATTTTGTGCACTTCATGCAAAACACCGTCGATACGCATACGCACTACAGTTTGCTCAGCGTAAGGCTCAATGTGAATGTCGGAAGTACGCGTTTCCATCGCTTTGAGGAACAAAGTATTGAGTAAGCGTACTACAGGAGCGTCTGCTGCGTCAGCCAGCAAATCTTGGCTTATATCGACATCTTTGGTGTCGTCGGCTTCGTCACTTTGGCCTAAGTTCTCTTCGTCGACCATCATGCGGCGTAAACCGTTTTCCAGCTCTTCTACACTCATGACTACAGGGATGACGTCTTTGTGTAGCAGCAGACGAATATCTTCAAAGAGCTGACGAGGGGTATCCTTATGGATACCTATCTTGATGAAGCTTTCTTCTTCCTCTAAAGGCAGAATATGGTGGCGTTGATAAAACTCGGTAGGAATGGAAGGCACAGAACTTCTCCTAGCTCAAAATGCGAAAGAGCATAACTTGCGTTAAGGTTTATCTATTAGTGATTCTCCAAACTCACAGGAGCTGGAATAACTTCCTCTTCTTTAGGAGCAGAAGGAGCAGCTGTCGATCCGGAAGCCGGAGTAATCTTTACTGTGGCTGGAGTAAGCGAATCTTTTACTTCGGTGGGGACTTCTACACTGGCAGTGCGCAATTGCTCTTGCTTAGGTAGAGGATCCTGTACGTTGCTATAAACAGTATGCTCGGCATCCATTTTGTCGAAGACACGTCGTTTGGCTACATTGGCGTAACGGCGGCTCTGTTTTTTGCTGAGCTTTTTGCCTTGACGGCTCTTATCGGTATCGGCCAATTTCTTCTGCTTATCGACCTCATTGCTTACAGAAGAAGCTTTGGCAGACTTGGTGCTCTTCTTGTCGGTAGCCTTAGTAACTTTGGCTTCTGAAGAGTCGTTGTCGGTGCTTTTTACTTCAGGGACAACTTGTAAAGTATCGCGATTTTCGTAATTTTGATCGCCAGCTTCGCCTATGCCATCGAGGTAAGGACTAATGGCACTGTCATTGGCGTCGACAGTTTCGTCCAAATCGACGATCTTAGGAGTTAAAGAAATAAAGATGCTAGTTTTTTGATCGTCTGTACTCTTATCGCGGAATAGCCAGCCCAACAAAGGCAAGTCTTTGAGGATAGGTACACCTTTTACTTGGTCGGAAGTACGCTTGGAAATCAGGCCGCCGATCAACAAAGTTTTGCCATCGGGAATAGTGACAGTAGTATCGACACTGCGGTTGGAAACTACAGGAGCGCTGAATTTGACGCCGGCCATCTCTTGATCGAGATATTCGGTTACTTCTTGGATCTCTTGTTTTACTTCCATACGGATCTTGCCTGTGCGACTCATGTGAGGAGTCACTTCCAGCTTGATACCTACTTCACGATAATCAAAGGTGACGGTAGGGGATCCGTAGGCATCGAGTTTGCCACCAGTGGCGAAAGGTACTACTTGACCCACATTGATAGTAGCTTTCTTGTTGTCTTGGGTAAGTACGCGAGGCGCGGAAATTAAGTTGAAATCGTTGCTAGAATTGAGGGCGGATAAGTAGGCGAAAAACTCTGGAACGTCGACGCTTTGGTTGCTAACAGTAATGGTGCGGGTATTGCCTCCCACTACGCCGGCTACGAAGTTGCCTCCGGCCAGTACGTTAAGTAAGCCTTCTTCAGTTAAGCCTCCTTTATAGGATCCGATAACGCCTCCGGAGGTGAGCGCTTGCCAACCAATACCTAATTCAGCAGCTCTCTTAAGAGAAACTTCAGCTACAATAGCAGAAATTTGCACTTGACTGCGCTCGGCGTCTAATTTGGCAATAACCGCTTTAAGCTCGTCATATTCGGAAGGAGATATGTAAAGTACCAAAGAGTTTGTATCACTGTCGGCCGATACTTTAGAAGAAGTAAAGCCTACAGTTGCGGGCTTATCTTTGGCGCCGGTGGGGCCGGTCACGCCGTCGGAAGCGCTGCGGAAACTCTTACTAGCATTGCTTGTGGTATTCTCGGTGGCCGGTACTTTAGATTCTTTAAGCTGCTCTTCAACTGCCTTTTGGCGCTCGGAAAGCATGTCGGAAAGAATTTTGGCTACATCTTCAGCTTGAGCAAATTGGAGATGGTAAACGAAGAAGCGGGCCGGTTCCGTCTTAGTGGGAGCGGCCATAGGAATATCCAATTTCTTCAGGATCTTTTTTACGTCGCGCAAATCTTTGGGATAGGCACTGATAACTACACCGTTGGAAGGGCCAAAAGCGGCAATACCAAAAGTCTTCTTGGTCTCTTTGTCGTTGTAAAGAGGCTTAATGGCCGCAACTACTTTTTCGGCTTCCATATATTTTGGAAAGACGACTTCGGTCTTTAAACTGGGTTCTAAGCTATCCAGACTTTTTACTATTTGGCCAATACGATTGACGATAGAAGCCTTGTCTACTACTAAAACGGCCAAGCCATCTTTATAAGCGCTCAAAACACCATTTTCGGATAGTAAAGGCTTTACAGCATTGACTACGCTTTCAGGATCACCTTGACTCATAATCAACACGGCCATTACGTACTCTTCACCGGTAGGGTTGGCTTGCAAGGCAGGCATGAAAGAACCCATGCTTCTAGCTGTGCTGCCAGGCACAATTTGGACATGATCGCCACGATTTACTACAGTAAAACCGTACCGATTGACTGCAGCTTTGAAAATATCCCAAGCTTCAGGAATACTTACTTCCCGTGAAGACAGAATTGTCAGCTTGCCCTTCACTTTTTCGTCCACAATGATATTGCGTCCGGTCAGCTCGCTCATAACTCGAGAGAGAACGCGAATGTCGATATTTTCAAAGTTGAGCAAAATATGGCCGTTGCGCATTGAATCAGCTATGGTCTTGCTCAGCATAGGCTTTTGCGGCTCTGTTTCGCTGTTTTTGGCCGGATCATTTGAAAAGGCCGGTGCAACTGATACCAGCACCGTCAGCAAAGCTGTCACTATGTATACTCGAAACTTATTCACTACTAGCGTGCTCCTGCAAGGTTCCATTCGGGATTGGCCCAAGTACCGGAAATATTGACTTTATGCGTGCCAAACATTTTTGTTTTGAAAGTGAGATCGCCATTAAGCATGGGCGAGCTGCTTTGGGGGGTCGAGCGCAGCGAAACAAGTCCTTCACCAGTTACATCTTGGCTATAAAGGGTGAGTCTGCTGTTTACGGAAGTGCGCTTGGGGGCGTTATCCGCTCTCTGGCTAGCGTCGACAGAGCCGACCTGGCCGCTGCGGGTAGAAGTTGAAGCTTCGTAAGGCTCAATGGTGATATTGGCGCCTATCTCCAAATCGTGCAACTCGATGGGCAAGGAGCCTTTTAAAGACGGTACCTTAAGATCGAGCGTTCCTTTGCCTTTAGAAGATAAATAATTATAGTTAAGCTGACCGCTTAGCTGTACCGCTTTTAAATCTTGAGAACCTGTATCTAAAGCTAAATTTTCGCTTTTAAAATTGAGTTCGGAAGCGTTGAGGCTGAGCGAAGCCGTGCCCGGAATAACATTGTCTTTTCTCTCCGAATCTGTGGCTTTTGCAGCAGAATCCGTGTCAGTTGTCTTGCTGTTGCTGGCTTCGGCTAAAACTCTGGCTGAATCGTACTGAGTGAAATTAACGCTAAGTCCCTTGAGCGAATAACCTATAAAGGCTTTATCAGCTGTAAAGTAACCTCCGGTAGGGAGAGTAACTAAGAGCTTCTTTAAATTCACTCCTGTAAGCCCCATAGACATTTCATCCCAGGTGATAACGATACCGGTAGATTTCTCGGTCGAGGCTATTACTCTGCTTAAAATTGTTTCATAGGGCAAGCGTATCAGCAAGACCAGGACAAAAACAACCAGCCAGACACATGCTTTGGCTAAAAGCTTCATGACGGCACCTCGACCATAAATTCTAAATTCCAGCGACCATTACCGTCACTATCATCGAGGCTGAAACTCTTGATAATAACGTTGGTAGCTCTCATTGAGTCGAGCAACTCAGTAATTTGCTCTGCTGTAACTGAGCGCAACTTCACTTGTACGCCCTGGCTGTTCTTATAGGGGTTGTTGCTCTCTACGTTTTTTTCAAGGTTTTTTAGCACTGAAGTGCTCATCCAAGAGGCTGTATTGGGATTAGGTACGGCTTTGGAATTTTTGGAACGAGAGAAGTCTTGCATAGCCTGAGTAATGCCTTTGCGCTCTAAACGCAAGCGAGCAACGCGGGCTTCGGTGGCGCTTATCGCTTTGTAGCGCGGCACAGCATAAAACAGTGCCCAAAGTAAAGCGACCAGTAGCAAAATAACTATAAAAAGTAATTGCTTGGAAACATTTTGGTTCACGGGGCCGGCACTTCTCCTTCTATAGAGAACGAAACCACGTCTTGGCGGCCTTTTTTATTCTCTAAAATTTCCGGCTTTTGCAAGATGCCTTCAATGCCTTGGCGGAATTCTTCTACTTGCTGAACAGAACGAGCCTGGCCTTGTAAAGTCATGGTCGGCACCTCTTTTTCGGCCGCAAAATCCATTTTTCTAATTTCCAAATTGGGCTGTTTGCTTAAAGGACGAGCCATTTGGGCCATAAGTTCCAAAATGTACTCTGGAGAGGAACGCTTATTGGCTACATTGGTTTCGGTTAGCTTATTTAAAGCGCTCTGATAATCTTCGGGATCTTGTTTGGTCAAATCTGGCAATACCTGAGCGGCGGCCTCTTGGTAGACGGCAGTTTGCTGCTCTAAGCTCTTGTTGGCGGTATAGTTGTGTATTTCTAAATTTAAAGTGGCCAGAACCAATAGCACGAGCAACCAGATAGCATATTTCCAAGGTAACGTAGGCTCTTCTTCGACAACGTGAACAAGCTGAACTCTGGGGACGCCCGGCTTGTTGGCCAAGGCCATACCGTAAGCTACTGCGTCTGTATAGGGACTCAAACCAGAAGGCATAGGCATAGGTTCGACAACCTGACCTAATAAGGATGATAACTCTTCTGGCAAGCCTTTCATTTGAGCGCCGCCGCCGCAAATAAACACCTTGTCGAAGGGAACGGGAGCGCTTAAAAGGCTAGTCTCCACTATCTCTTGCAACCATTGCTTGCATTTGGGCTCATCTATACCTACGGTAAGTTTATGGACTTCGGCTTCTTGGTCGCCAATTTTCTTCTCTAAAGAAATCTCTTTGGTAAGGCTACGTCCGCCCCTGAAAGAGACTCTGACCCAATAGATGGTGCCTTCTTTTATGGCACAGACGGTCGTTTTGGAAGCGCCAAAATCGAAAACGAGCGCTTCTTCAACTTTAGCTTCGTGACACAAGCGCAAATATGCGAAAGGCTCGGCGTCGATAATAGATTCTTCTGGAAGCTTGTATTGCTCTTTAAATTCGGCCAGTTGGGAATTTAAAGTAATCGCTACCGTGGCGCTGTCTTCTTTTACAATCCAGTCCCAGGAGGCTTCGTCAATAGGGAAAGGCAGAGACAAGCGCAGCTCTTCTCTGATAACATTGCCTTGTATTTCACGGCCAGAATCGGGAACGTTCAGCGTTCTAATAGTCAGTCTATCTGAAGGCATACTGACAATAGGCGACTTAAAACTAGCGTACGAATCCAATTTTATAGGTGCTCCCCAGAGCAAGCCTACCGATACTGCACGTGTCTCCGTATGTCCAAAGTCTAAACCCGCTGCGCGGAACATAATGTAACTCTTACTTAACAGGGTGTATGCTCAAAGCTTATGTCTTTTACGGCCTACCCACCGGGCCAAACTTCACAACAAGCCGCTCGAACTTCTATACTGAAGTGGCTAAACCTTCTACCTGAGCTGAGCTTCCCCTGAAGCTTGGCTCACTCTTATGGCAAGAGGAATAAAGCTTTTTTTGCCAAAAATAATCAAGTTATGCTTAGTCCCTCTTATAGCCGCTTTCTCACTTGGGCTCTAGTTATCGGCTCGGCAGCTTTGTGCGCCGATATCAGTGCGGCCTCTTTAGATGCTTATTTTACCAATTCTCCTGGTAGTATTGAAATAGAAAAAAATATTCGCAGTTCTCGATCCGATTTAACTTCCGCTCAAGCCAAAGATATCGCTTCAGCTTTGCGCCAGCCGGTGGAAAAAAAGCCAGCTCCTCCTAAGAAAAAGCGCAAAAGCAGAATTATTGGCGACAAAAGCTCGACTGCTCGTTCAGAGCGCCAAACGAAAGATACTCAAAAAGAAGATAAGCGTGATATTAGCAAAGCCGTTTTACAAGGCACGTTAATTTCGCCTTCTTCGCGTGCTGCTATTTTGGAATTGGCTCCCGGAGTAGTGGAAATAGTGGCCGAAGGGGAAGATATTGGCAAATATACCTTAACTGAAGTCGGTTCCGCTTGGGCTCGCTTCGAAAATGATGAAGAAGAGTTACTCTTTGTGGCTGACAGCTTGAGCTTATCCGAAGGCCAAGATGATAAAAGTTCCGGACCTATTGTTAAGAAACGCCCCAAAGCTGAAGAAAATGAAGAAGCAGCCGAACAAGACAAAGAAGATGATAAAGAGGATAACAGCGACGACGGACAGCCAAGGGTTAGTATGGCTGACGTGCGCCAAGCTTTAGATAATTCCGCTGAAATGGCTAAGCAATTGCGCGTTGTTCCGCAAGAAAAAGATGGTCAGCCTTATGGTACCAGAGTAGATTTTAGGGATGCCAACAACTTATTGGCCCGTATGGGAGTGAAAGATCGCGACATTATGCTTTCTATCAATGGCATTCCTACGCGCAGTGCCGAAGAAATGTATCGCGGTTATATGACCTTGCGCAACGCCAATTCATTTGAATTTGTAGTAGAAAGAGATGGCAAAGAAGAGACGATTCGTTACGAGTTAGATAAATAATCAGGTTGAGCTTGCTCCCAATTTGCGACAAGGGGAAAGGCTCAGGAGAGGCAGGTATCAGAGTATGGCAAAACCTAAAGGCATTCGTGTCGGTCAAGCTATAAATTTCGGCCGCTGCAGGCAAGGACGTTTCTTGCCTAAAGAAGAGCGCCGCGCTCTCAAATTGGAGGTTGCTTCTGCTGACGCTCAGGCGGCAGAAACCGGTTCCCTCGACGATCTTTATCCCATAAAGCCAATTAGGTGGCGTGTTTTAGCCGTTAAACCTGATGAAGGCATCGCCCTTTTGACGGTTAAAAAATGTTTAGCTAGTCGTCCTTTCCATACCCAAACTCCCTATCCCACTTGGGAAAAGAGTGATATGCGCTCTTGGCTCAATGGAGAATTTATAGAAGCTGTTTTTACTCCCGAAGAACGTGAACTCTTGGTTTTAAGTGACATTCCCAATGATGCTTCCCAAGATTGCCGCAATGGACGTGAAGGCGGGCCTACTACTCAAGATCGTGTTTTTCTTTTTAGTTATACCGAAGCTCGCGATTATTTCAAAGATTATGAAGATAGGCGTTGCTCTCTGACTTTGGTCGCTAAAGCTCAAGGTGGCTATGCCGATGATGAAGGCGACTGCTGCTGGTGGTTGCGCAGTCCTGGAAGTAGCGAAGATACTGTCGGTTTTGTTAGCTATGGAGGCAGCTATAGCTATGACAAAGCTGTCAATTTCCGTGGTATCTCTGTTCGTCCCGCTTTGTGGGTAAAATACGCTTCTTTGCTTTAATTCGCGTTTGCTTTTGTTGCTTTTTGATATAACCGTAATGCTTAAAAGCAAAAATAATAAGCGCGGTTCCGCCCTTTGCCAATCTACAGTGAATCTGTTAGGTTGCATCTAAAGCGGAACCGCGCTTATTTTCACACTGTGTAAAAAAACTAACTTACCAGAAGCCCAAAGCCGCTTTAGCCTCTTCGGTGGGGTTTACTTCCGGATTCCACATAGGTGTCCAGACTAAATCTACATGACAATCTTTCACGCCAGGTAAGCGAGTGATCGCTAAATAGGCCGCACCGGTAATTTCGGGGCCTAAAGGACAACCGGGGCTAGTTAAAGTCATGTTAATTTGTACCGAACCCTTATCTTGGTCAAGAATTATATCGTATACCAAACCAAGTTCGATAATATTCATGCCAATTTCCGGATCTTTTACTTCGCAAAGAGCTTCTTTGATCTGAGCTTCGGTAGGAAAAGAACTGGCAGCAGAATCTGTAGCAGCAGAATCTGAAGTTGGAGTAGCAGCGACTGTTTCGGCGGACGGCTGAGCATTTTGAGCTGTTACATCAGAAACAGCATTTTCTGCATTGGTAAGGCACTGAGCCTGAGTAATGGGCTGTTGGTCTGAGCCGGAAAATGGCATAGCACAAAATCTCCTTAGTTATCTTCTTTTTTATCCTCTAAAGCGGAAAGCAAAGTATTCCAGCTTAAAAGAGCACATTTTATACGTACAGGATAATCTTTAACGCCGTCGAGGGCTTCCAACTCGCCTATATCGACGCTTTCCGCTTCTTGGGCAGCTTCGGCGTCTTCATGGCTTAAAAGTCTGGCTTTAAAAGCGTGAGCAATTTTGAGCACTTCTTCTACAGGCTTGCCTTTAATAATATCGGCCAACATTGACGAAGAAGCTACTGAAATGGAGCAGCCTTCACCAACAAAGCCAACATCGGTGACTATGCCATTTTCTACACGTAAGTCGAGCTCGATTTCGTCGCCGCAAGTGGGGTTGGTGCCTTCGACGCTCACGGTAGGGTGCTCAAGATGACAATTGTGGCGCGGCCTTGAGTAATGGTCGAGAATTATTTGGCGATAAAGATCGTCGTTGATAAGATTGTCTGAATGCATAGTTTAATAGTGCTTCCTTTTGAATTAGACAAAATAGCTAGATGGAGAGCAAAAAATGCCCAAAAACTAGTTATCAGCTTTCGGAGTAGTTAAGTCTACGGTAATAGTGGAAAAAGTTGGAGAGTAAGAGTCCATAGTATTGCCTGCTTCGCGACCAGAGGGAAGGCCGGTACAAGAGTGACAAGCAGCATTGGGACAACAACTGGGCCAAAGTTGATGATGGCCTGTTTGTACCATGACTTTGCGTTGGCGTCCGGCACATTGCGGAGAGCAAATAGCTTCCTTAAAAACTTCGCCGGCTTTTAGTAAAGCTTCGGCCAAGCGATCAATATCAGTGAAATTGTTGTAAACGTGGAAACTGGCTCGAGTGGTGCCCATAAAGCCTATTTCGCGCATGAGCGGTTGGCAACAATGGTGGCCGGCTCGTACACAAACGCCCTCACGGCCAAGCAAAGTGGCAATGTCGTGGGGATGGAGGCCGCGGAAATAGAAAGAGAGAGCTCCAGCTCTTTTTTCAGTATCGGCAGGCCCTAAAATTTCTGCGCCTTCAATATCATTGAGTTTGTCTACGGTATATTGCATAAGGGCTTGGTCGTGAGCTCTTACTTTATCCATACCTATATTGGTAAGGTAGTCGCAAGCGGCCGCCAAACCTATAGCGCCGGTAATATTGGGAGTGCCGGCCTCAAAGCGGTTGGGCAATTCGTCCCAAGAGGAGCGCTCTCTTTTTACAGAAGAGATCATGCTGCCGCCAAAAAGAAAAGCAGGCATATTTTCCAAAAGTTTGCGTTTGCCCCAAAGTACACCTATACCCGTAGGAGCTAACATTTTGTGACCAGAAAAAGCCAAGAAGTCGACGCCTAAATCATTTACATCTGTTGGCAAATGGGGGACGCCTTGGGCTCCGTCTAGAGCTATGGTGATAGGGCCATGCTCTCTGGCTTTGGCAACAATTTCTTTGACGGGATTGATAGTACCGAATACGTTAGAAACCCAAGTAAAAGCCAAAAGTTTTGGTGAATAAGACAGCGCTTTGTCCAGAGAGTCTAAATCTAAGGTTCCGTCAGGCAGAACTTCAATCCAACACAAATGAGCCTTTTTGCGCAAAGCCAACTGTTGCCAGGGCACTAAATCGGAATGGTGCTCAAAAACTGGCAGAGCAATGCTGTCGCCTTCTTGGATATATTTTTCACCCCAAGTGTAAGCCAGCAAGTTTATCGATTCTGTGGTATTGCGTGTAAAAATGACTGTAGGATCGTCTTTTACACCGATAAACTTGGCGACAGTTTGGCGAGCTTCGTCGTATTTTTGGGTAGAATGCTCTGAGAGCGGATAGAGACCGCGATGAATATTGGCATATCCTGTACGAGTAAAATCGGCCACAGCGTCAATTACATAATTGGGCTGCTGAGAAGAAGCCGCGCTGTCCAAGTAGGCAATAGGACGGCCGTTTACTTCTTGCTTCAAGATCGGAAAATCTTCGCGAATTTTGGCAAATAAATCTTGATCGAACATTCTTTTTCTTCCAATTTAAGACAAAAAATATAAGTAACTTATTCTACTTCGGCGTAGACCTGACCATTCTCAATTGTGACCGTGTAAGTAGCCAAAGAACCAACGGCAGGCATACGGGTAGCTTGTCCGGTACGAACATCGAAGCGGGCTCCATGGCGTGGGCACTCTACTTCAAAACCGCATACTTTGCAATGGCCCATCTCCTCACCGTCGTGAGTACAATTGTCTTCGTAGGCAAATATTTGTTCGCCTATCTTTACTGCAGCAATGGAATCTAAGCCATTAGCTATTATGACAACTTGATTTTCCGGAAATTTTTCTAAGGGCCCTAAGCATATTCTCATGAATTGTCTCCTATTGGTGTAGGCAGTGAAGAAGGCCAAAAATAGGTGGGGCCCGCTATGCAAAAAGTGAACCCACACTTACTTTTTTAGTATAGAATTTCAGATCTCGACACACTAAGTGCGGTTGAATTGCTACTAAGCTTGCTTGGCAGTAGCGAATTTGCCCTTAGCCAGAGTAGCCAGCCAATTTGTTACTGTACTATTGTCAGCTTTTTCCACTATCTCTTGGAAGAAACCGGCGGTAAGTAAGCTCTTTGCTTCAGCTTCACTCAAACCGCGGCTTTGCATGTAGAAGAGCTGCTCCTGATTATAATCTGTAAAGCTGGCTCCGTGGGTGCAACGCACGTCGTCAGCGATAATTTCTAACTTGGGCATTGACTCGGCGCGAGCTTGAGGAGAAAGCATTAAGTTCTGATTTTTTTGGTAAGCGTCGGTTTGCTGGGCCACTTGATCTACGTAAATGTTGCCGGTAAAGATAGAACGGGCCTTACCGGAAACTGCGCAATTAAACAACACATTGGAGTAGGTGTGGGGAGCTTTGTGATGTACAAAAGTATCGACATCGCTGCGACTCTTACCATCGGCCAGCACAACACCGTAAATTTCCGTTTTGGCTCCAGCTGTATTAAGATCTTCAGCAAAGAAGGTCTTGCTTAAGCCTGTACCAATGCCAGCGTAGATGATCTTTAAAGAAGCGTCTTTGCCTAAACGGGCGTGAATGGTTGTAAGGCAAGCTGTATTCTTGTTCCAATCGCCTATCAACACGTAATTGAGCTGAGCTCCGTTAGCTAAATCAAACTCGATAAGAGAGTGAACTTTGATAGGTTCAGCGTCGCCGTTTTTGAAACTTTCAACTACCACGGCTTGGCCGGGACCGTTGGCGCAAATTACGCTGTGATTAAAATGGCAATTTTGCGCTTCAGTTTGCGACTCTTCTTGGGTGGCTGCTCCACCTATTTCGTGCAAAATATGGAAAGCGCGTTCGGCTTTGGCTTGCGGAGTAATTTTGACATAAGCTCCGCCTGTGCGCAAAGCGCCATTTAAAGCGCTGCTTAAGTCTTTTTGGTGGTGCTCTGCTTTAAAGAAAGAGTTCTTTAAGCTCTCTTCTTGTTGCAAAGCTTGATTCATAGATAAAATGCAAACGCCATCCTGATCCAGGCTGTCTGCTTGTTTGTGAGCCAGAGCTTGTTCTTGAGCTTCGTCTATAGCGTCGGCAGCACTGTTTATGCCATACTCATGCAAACTAGCTGCTGCTTCAGATGTAAGTTGAAACTCGTCGACGATCAATTTCTCGCCACTCAAACGCAAAGCTTTGGTTCTTTCGGGGAAGAACCAGTCTGGAGAAGTGCGTCTCCAAGCCTCCTCTTGTTTGGAGGGAGCCGCTAAAGTGCGAGCGCTAATTAAAGAGGCTTTGCGCATGTCTAAAGCCCATTGCGGCTCCTGATTCTGAAGGGCCAATTGGGTTATATTTTCGATCACTTGCTCAAGCTGAGCATCTATGTTGATTATCACGTTTCCTCCCGGGGATCCGAAAACTGGCAAAAAGGGTTAACCTACCGAACCTTCCATTTCCATTTTGATTAGACGGTTCAGCTCGACGGCATATTCCATGGGCAGCTCTTTAGCGAAAGGCTCAAAGAAACCGTTAACTATCATGGTAATAGCGTCGCTTTCGGAAAGTCCGCGGCTCATCAAATAGAAGATTTGCTCGTCTCCGACTTTGGAAACGGTAGCTTCGTGGCCGATATGGACGTCAGGATTGGCAATATCCATGGTCGGATAAGTATCTGATCGGGAATGATCGTCTAAAAGGAGAGCGTCACAACGTACGTTGCCGCGTACATTTTTGGCATTAGGCTCCACTTTTACCAAACCTCGGTAAGAAGCCTGGCCTCCGTTTTTAGAAATAGACTTAGAAAGTACGTTGGAAGTGGTATTGCTGGCGGCGTGTACAATTTTTGCGCCGGTATCCTGCACCTGACCTTCGCCGGCAAAAGCTACGGAAACGACTTCACCGTGAGCACCTTCGCCCATAAGGTAGATGGCCGGATATTTCATAGAAACTTTGGAACCGATATTGCCATCGATCCATTCGATAGTAGCATTTTTGTGAGCCACGGCACGTTTGGTCACTAAGTTATAAACGTTGGTAGACCAGTTCTGAATAGTGCTATAGCGAATTCGAGCGCCTTCCATGGCAATAAGCTCTACTACAGCCGAATGCAAGGAATCCTTTGAGTATATTGGAGCGGTGCATCCCTCTACATAGTGTACGAAAGAGCCTTCGTCAGCGATAATGAGAGTGCGCTCAAATTGGCCCATAGCTTGGGCGTTAATACGGAAATAAGCTTGCAAAGGAATTTCTACATGTACGCCCTTGGGAACGTAAATGAAAGATCCGCCACTCCAGACAGCGGTATTTAGAGCTGCAAATTTATTGTCGTTCATGGGAATGACCGTACCAAAATATTTTTTGACAATATCGGGGTACTGGCGCAGCGCACTGTCCATATCCAAGAAGATAACGCCGTTTTTCTCAATGTCGGCTCTAATGGAGTGATAAACTACTTCTGATTCATATTGGGCAGTTAAGCCGGCCAAGTGCTTGCGCTCAGCTTCGGGAACGCCCAATTTATCGAAGGTGTTTTTTATTTTGTCCGGTACGTCATTCCAGTCGGTGGCGGCTCTCTCCGAAGGGCGTACATAATAATGGATATCGTCAAAGTGGACACCGCTCAAATCTGTGCCCCAAGTGGGCATAGGCTTGGAGTTGAACACTTCATAGGCCTTAAGGCGATTTTGCAACATCCATTCAGGCTCGCCTTTAATGCGAGACATCTCGACGATAAGTTGAGGAGTGAGGCCTACTCCTGATTTGTAAACATAATCTTCAGCATCGGAAAAACCGTATTTGTAATCGGTACCAATATTTTTTAAAGATTCTTTCTGATTGTTGGGTGCATCCATATAAAGCTCCTAGGAAAGCAAACGAGCCTAACTGCAGTCGACCTGAATTCACAAAGAATCTTGGCCGACTACAGTGGCCTTTCGCGAAGAACCCTTTTGCAGGGTGGAAGAGACCTAATTGTTGACGTACTTATTAAGGATCTCGTCGTAACCGGTCTGTTCGAGGCGCAGAGCCAACTCGGGGCCGCCGCTTTCGACGATGCGTCCGCCGGCTAAAATATGAATAAACTGGGGCTTAAGGTAGTCGAGCAAACGCTGATAGTGAGTAATAACTAAAGCGCTGGTATGGTTCTTTTCCAGCTCTTCATGGATGCCCTCGGCCACTACTTTGAGGGCATCGATGTCTAAGCCGGAGTCGGTCTCATCCAAGAGAGAAAGGCTGGGTTGCAGCAGAGCCATTTGTAAAATTTCGATGCGCTTTTTTTCACCGCCGGAGAAACCTTCGTTGACGTAACGGCGAGCAAACTCTGGCTTAATACCTAACTCTTTCATCTTAGCTTGCAGCTCTTTACGGAAAGGCAGAGGCTTTACATTTTCCTCGCCGCGAACGTTGCGTACTGAGGCCATGAGGAAGTTGCCCAAAGACACGCCCGGAATGGAAGTAGGATATTGGAAAGCCAAAAATACACCGCGTTTGGCGCGTTCATTGGCCGGCATGTCCTGGATTTCCTCACCCTTAAAGATGATCTTGCCTTCAGTTACTTTGTAATTGGGATGGCCCATGATTGTGTTGGACAAGGTGGATTTGCCGGAACCATTGGGGCCCATCAAGGCGTGCACTTCTCCTTGATTGATAATTAAATTCAAACCTTTGAGAATTTCTTTTTCCCCAACCGAAACGTGCAAATTCTTAACTTCAAGTAATAAAGAATTGGACATAATTGCCTCACTTGCTTATTCTAATGCGCTCGGTTTATTCACACCTTTTCCTCTTTACCCTGCCTAGTAAGTTGCCTTGTTAAAAAAATGTTCTTAAAAAGGAGGATTTTTATTAGAAATATCGGTTATTTTTAATATAAAGACGACTAAAAAAGTAGTAATTACTTTACCTCCGAGTTTGCGTTAAACGATTAGCCTGGGAATATCGGGCTTTTCAAGGTTGCAAATGGCGCGATAAATGGTAAAAAGTTTGCGGTGTGCCAGTTTCTTTTTTGTTTTAGTTTGCATGCCCTTTTTCATAAATATAAATCCTTCCAATTGTAGTAGGCGGAAACCCACTGCCTTTAGGCTGTGGGAGGAGTCTTGTAAATTTTTGGACATTAACCTTGGTTTTCTATGTATTTTTGTATAGTAACTGATGATACCTCGCCTATACTGCACACGAAAACCGTCTGACCAAAAGGTTTTCTTTTTTCAATATTGTTTGGACAATAAGTTCGAATATTTTTGCCATAAGTATATGTAATTTCTTGCTGAATTACTTTTACAATATCGCAAACTCTGTCTACTGCATTATAACTTATTAAACAGTGTATATGGTCTTTATCAGCCTCCATTGCTATAAATATCATAGCCTCTAAAAGCACAGATGTCATAAAATTTTCGTTTTACGTCGTCAACTATAGAACCTGTAAGAAGCTGTTTACGATATTTAGTGACAAGAACTATATGAATTTTTAGGTTATATTTTCGTCTGTTATGACGATTATATTTATTATCCATGTATTTTTCCTACAAAGTATTGATTTTAATTAATATATATTATTAAAATATACTTAGTAATATATAAGTGAAAGGAGTACATATATGAAGCAGATGGTTGCCACAGCTAAAA
>SFMI01000076.1 GCA_004554425.1 Candidatus Saccharimonadota bacterium
CAGCATCTGCAGCATCCAAACCACAAACGCAGTGACGGAAAACCGCAAAATATACTGACTCATTCTTATGTCCTACCTTGTGCTTACTTATGCGACAACTGTCGACAATTTATTATACCATATGGTCCGAAAAAAGTATAGACAGGGCAGGGAGAATCTTTCCTCCTCCCATGCATATTCATCTTTATGATCTTTATACTCCCTTAGTTCCGGCTGTCAGTCGTGACATATCTTACGAAGAAGCTTGCAAAATTGTGCCTAAAGCTTTAGCTCCTTTAGGCGAAAAATATGTCAAATCTTTAACCTATGGCTTAGACTTGAAAAACGGTTGGGTCGATGTTTATCCCCATGCTGACAAAGACAGCGGTGCCAGTTGCGCCAGTATTTACGGCTGCCATCCCTTTGTCAAGTTAAATTACATGAACTCCTTCGACGATATGTCTACCGTAGCTCATGAATTCGGCCACGCTATGCATAGCAACTTAAACTACGCTAATCAAACTTACAGCACTTCTGGATATGTGCCTTTTGTAGCGGAAGTTGCCTCTACTTGCAATGAGAAATTCCTGTCTGATTATTTAATTGCTAACGCTAAAGACGATGCCGAAAAACTTTATCTCATTAACGAGATGCTTGATGGCATTCGTTCCACTATCTATCGCCAAGCTTTATTTGCCGATTTTGAGTTGCGCATTCATGAAGCTAGCGAAAAGGGACAGACTCTTACAGCTGATTTCCTGAACCAAACTTACGCTGATTTAGTGCGCGATTATTACGGTCCTGAATTTACTATTGACGCTAATGATGGTATTGAGTGGGCCTATATCCCTCATCTTTATTATAAATTCTATGTATTCTCCTATGCTGCTGGTATGTCCAGCGGTATAGCTATTGCCGAGAAAGTACATGATGAAGGCGCTCCGGCTCGTGATGCTTATTTGAAGATGCTCTCTAGCAGCGTTTCTACACCTCCAGTCGATATTTTGAAAATTGCTGGTGTAGATTTAACTAAGCCTGACGCCATCAAAGCCGCTACTGATCTTATGGATCAGCTTTTAGATGAAATGGAAGCTATTTTGGTAAAACAAAATAAGTTGAAAAAGTAATTTTTAGTTGCTTGGTTAAGCAATAGCTATATAAAGCCATAAGGCAGACTTGCTACCAAAAGCAAAGTCTGCCTTATTCATTTTTTTGCACTCGCGGTAAAGGCTATTTATGAGCTGCGCCTACTTTGTATTGGTATAACTGGGAATCCAACTCAAAACTATCGCTCTTTGGATTGTATTGCTCGCGGCCTATTTCACCAAAATTTGGAGCATAGTAAGCACGGAAAGAGCCTTCTTTAAGCTTGTCTTTTTCTGTACCGTAGTAAGTTATTCTCAAACAATTGGCGTAGTCTCCTACTTCAGTATGGATGTTGTAAAGATTCGACTCTACTTTGTACCATCTGTTATCAAATAAATAAGGCTCGTCGAGATAGGCCAGAGGAGGAATAAGCAAAACTAGACTGTTTCCTTGAGCAGTTTTATAAAGGCGCATATAAGACTGGCTTTCGGCATCAATAAAATCGACGCCTTGGATGCCATCTTTGTTGGGAGAAATTAACTCCGCAGGGTTTTTGGGATCGGAAGCAGCATCGCGACGCAGCCAATTGACTTTTATGTAATCAAAGGGCGGCTGATGCTCGTAATCATAGAATTTGAAGCAATCAGTAATATTGGCTTTTTTCAGCTCTGTAGGTACGGGGACAGAAAGTGATTTTGAAGCTAAGTTAGGAGCTGGTAAGTAAGCTCCTATTTGAGGCTCCAGAGGAGTTTTGTCTAAGGATGGGCGGTTGGTAACTTCATAAGATGCCAAAATGTTACGCGGGTAGAAATCTTTAGTTTCGGGATTGTAGCTAAAGGCTAAAACTTCTCCGAGCTTGGGAGCGTAGAAGCTTACACTTGAGCCTTGGGCAAGCTCTTTGGTCTTTCCATATACACAAACCATTTGACAATTTTTGAAAACGCCAGCCGGAGTAGTTATGGTGTAAAGGTTGTGGGCCGTTCGGTAAAATAATCCTTTGAACTCGAAGATCTTCCCTGCTTGGGTACTGGGAGGTACTTCGCAACAGACGATATTGTCTCCGTCGACGAAATGATCATCTGTAAATACGCAGCCGGCTTCTTTTTCAAAACGGGTAAAACCTTCGCCGCTGATTACTGGAACTTCATAAGGGTAGGATACTGAATCGCTTTTGGTATGGCGGAAAAATTCGTAATGGCGATAGCAGCGCACGTCTTGTTTGTCTTGATCCAAACGATTACTAAAAATGTAACGCCGGAAAGCTAATACGCTGTCTTGGGGATCTTTGCTATTGTAAGTGCTTTGTCCAGGGAAAAGAAAAGTTTTACTGACAAGACTGCTATCTTCCATATAGGCGGCGGTATTACACACGGAAGCTGGAGAGTCCGTTTGCTCTTGCACTGCGTGATCGGCTTCTGTGGAAGAAGGGTACTTGCGGAAACTTTCCGTCTGAGGAATTGCACCAGCAGCTGCCGCTTGAACTTGGGAGAGTGGTGCGCCTGGACCGGAAACTGCCCAAGCTGGAGTCGCAAATGGCCAGAGCAAGCAAGCTGAAGCTCCTATGGCAACTGTTGTCAAAAGTATGTTATTTGTTGCAGAATATTTTCTATACATAAGTATTTTTGTTTCTCTTTCTTCACCGGCCGTCGGCACGTTGTATTTTCGTTAAATCCCTTGAGCTCTTGTAAAATTGCACAAATTGAGCCAAAAATCTTTTTCTCTTTTTCTTTTTTTGTGAGATGAAGTAGCAACGCTTTACAAGTTAATTTCTTACTCATAAAGGAAACTAACCAAGAAAACGTGAACGCACCACACGGTTTGGGACTGCGGCTGGTTTGTTTTGCTTTGCCAAGTCTTTGTTGCCTGACTTGCGGATGGTTTTCAGCCAGTTAATTAACAGCGGTTCTCAATGTTTTCCGTTCTCGAAAGGAGCCTCATTACGCAATGGGTAATGTGAATGTCGCTAAGGCGATTATGGACGCCAATGAAGCTACCGCCGATGTAGCTTTTAGACTTAGTGAAGTTTGCGCAATCTATCCTATTACTCCCTCTTCCCCTATGGGCGAATTCGCCGATCAGTGGAGCGCCGAGGGCCGTAAGAATTTATGGGGAGCTGTTCCTCACATCCAGGAAATGGAATCTGAAGGCGGTGCTGCCGGTGCTGTACACGGTGCTTTGCAAAGCGGTGCTTTGACCACCACCTTTACAGCTAGCCAAGGCTTGCTGCTCATGATCCCCAACATGTACAAAATTGCCGGTGAACTCACCAGCGCTGTTTTCCACATTGCTGCTCGTTCTCTGGCTGCCCAGGGCTTGTCCATCTTCGGCGACCACGCTGACGTGATGGCTTGTCGCGCTACCGGCTTTGCTATGCTCTTCTCCAACTCGGTGCAAGAAGCTACTGACATGGCCGCTATCGCTCACGCTGCTACTTTAGAGAGCCGCGTACCTTTCATTCACGCTTTTGACGGTTTCCGTACTTCCCACGAAGTAAACACAATCGAGCGTATTTCTGACGATGTACTCCGTGAACTCGTTCCCGATTCTTTGGTTCACGCTCATCGTGCTCGCGCTCTCAACCCTAATAAGCCTTTCATTCGCGGTACTGCTCAGAATGCAGACATTTACTTCCAGGGCCGCGAAGCTGCCAACCCCTACTATTTGAAGACTCCCGGCATCGTCGCCAAATTGATGAAACGTTTTGGTGAGCTCACCGGCCGTCACTACAACCTCTTTGAGTATCATGGTCATTCCGAAGCCGAAGAAGTCGTCGTCCTTATGGGCTCTGGCGTTTCCGTCGTTCGCGGTACCTTAGACAAGCTGTTGGCCGAAGGCAAGAAAGTCGGCGTTGTAACCGCCCGCTTGTATCGTCCTTTCGATGCTAAGTCCTTTATTGAAGCCATTCCCGCTACCGTAAAGACCATTGGCGTGTTGGATCGCACCAAAGAGCCCGGCAGCGCTGGCGAGCCTCTTTATCAAGATGTCGTTACTGCCGTTATGGAAAATATGGAAGGCGGTAAAGGCAAGTTTGCTGTATTGCCTCGCGTTATTGGCGGCCGTTATGGTCTTTCTTCCAAAGACTTCACTCCCGCTATGGTTTTCGGCGTGTACAACGAGTTAGCTAAAGCTGAGCCTAAGCGCAGCTTCACCGTTGGTATTCACGACGACGTTACCAACTTGAGCATCGACTATGATGCCAACTGGATTAGCGAGCCCGAAGGCACCGTAAGAGCTATGTTCTATGGTTTGGGCTCCGATGGTACCGTAGGCGCCAACAAGAACTCCATTAAGATTATCGGTCACGACACCGACAACTATGCTCAGGGCTACTTCGTCTACGACTCCAAGAAGTCCGGCGGTTTGACCGTATCCCACTTGCGCTTCGGTCCTAAGCCCATCGACGCTCCCTTCCTTATTCAGCGCGCCAGCTTCATTGGCGTACACCTCTTCGAGTTCTTGGAGAGCTACGATGTTTTGAAGCAAGCTGAAGAAGGCGGCGTATTCCTTCTTAACAGTCCTTTCTCCAAGGACGAAGTTTGGGATCAGCTTCCTGCCGAAATTCAGGAAACTATTTTAGCCAAACACCTTAAATTCTACGTAATCGACGCTTTAACAGTCGCTCACAACGCTGGCATGGGCAACCGCATCAACACCGTTATGCAGACAGCCTTCTTTGCCATTAGTGGTGTGTTGCCTCGCGAAGAAGCTATCGAGCACATTAAAGCCAGCATTAAGAAGGCCTATAGCAAGAAGGGCCAAGAAGTTGTAGCTAAGAACTGGGCCGCCGTAGACAACAGCTTAGCCGCTTTGCACCAGGTAGAGACCGAAGGACGTAAAGTTACCGGTCACCACCGCAAACCCTTGGTTTCCGACGAAGCTCCCGAATTCGTCAAGAAGGTCACCGCTGTAATGATGGCTCAGCGTGGCGACGAACTTCCCGTCAGCGCTATTCCTGATGACGGCACCTGGCCCAGCGGTACCACCCGTTGGGAAAAACGCAATATCGCTTCTGAAGTTCCCAGCTGGGATCCCGCTAAGTGCATTCAGTGCGGTAAGTGCGTCATGGTTTGCCCTCACGGCGTAATTCGCTCTCGCCTCATCACCAACGAAGACGCTGCTAAGGCTCCCGAGAGCTTCAAGCTCGCCGAAGCTAAAGGCTTTGTCGGTTACAAAGATTATAAGTTCAGCATGCAGATTTCCGTTGAAGACTGCACCGGCTGCACTTTGTGCGTAGGCGTATGCCCTGCCAAAGAAAAAGCTCTTACTATGGTTCCTCAGCGTCCTCTCCGCGAAGAAGGTCGCAAAAACTGGAAGTTCTTCCTCGATTTGCCCGACTTAGGCGGCGACTTGAAGCGCACCATGGTTAAGAACGTACAGTTGCTTCCTCCTATGTTTGAGTTCTCTGGCGCTTGCGCAGGCTGCGGTGAGACTCCTTACGTGAAGATGGTCAGCCAGCTCTTCGGTGACAGAGCTATGATCGCCAACGCTACTGGTTGCTCTTCCATCTATGGCGGCAACTTGCCCACCACTCCTTGGTGCACCAACAAAGACGGACGCGGCCCCGCTTGGTCCAACTCCCTCTTTGAAGACAACGCTGAATTCGGTTTAGGTATGCGCATTGCCGTAGACCAAAAGGCCGAATATGCCCGTCAGCTTCTTACCGAAGCTAAGGACAAGATTGATCCCGAAGTCTACGAAGGCTTGATGGCTGTTGAGCCCGCTACCCCCGAGAATATCGCCAAGAAACGCGCTTTACTCGACAAGCTGGCTGAAAAAGTTAAGGGCTGTGATTGCACTTGCGCCAGAGAGCTCGAGTCCGTTATGGACGCCTTGATTCCTCGTTCAGTATGGATCATCGGTGGTGACGGTTGGGCTTATGACATCGGTTACGGCGGGTTAGATCACGTTTTGGCCCAGGGCAAGAACGTCAACGTACTCGTACTCGACACTGAAGTTTACTCCAACACCGGTGGTCAGGCTTCTAAGGCCACTCCTCTTGGTGCTGTAGCTCGCTTCGCCGCTGCTGGTAAGAGCTTGCCCAAGAAAGATCTGGGTATGATTGCTATGTCTTATGGCAACATCTACGTAGCTCAGATCTCTGTTGGCGCCAACGACGCTCAGGCTTTGAAAGCTATCGAAGAAGCCGAATCTTATGACGGTCCTTCCTTGATTATTGCTTACTCTCATTGTATCAACCACGGTATCAACATGGCCGACGGTTTGAAGCACCAGAAGAACGCTGTAGAGTGCGGCCAGTGGCCTCTCTATCGCTTCGATCCTCGCTTAAAAGCTCAGGGTAAGCCTTGCTTACAAGTCGACTACAAGGGTCCGAAGACTCCCGTTGCCGACTACTTGGCTAGCGAGAACCGCTTCCGCCAGCTTCAGAAGATTAACCCTGAGGCTGCTGCCAAGTTCGCTGAAGAGTCCGAAGCCATCGCTAAGGAGCGCTATGAGCGCTACTTATACTTGGCTGCCGCTCCTGAAGACAAGCAGTAAGTAACGGTGACATTGGCGGCTTTCTTGCTCTCTTTGAATAAAGTGACTTGAAGGCCGCTTCTTGGCCAGTTCTTTACAAGAGAGGCGCTTTGTTGTGGGTATTGCTCTAAGCAAAGCGCCTCTTTTTTTACTTCGGCGTGCGCCGTTTCTTTTTAGATAAAAGCTAAATCTTTAGAATTTGAGTGAAACAAACTGGACGTGACCGGATTTAACCCACCAGATAAACTCGGGGAAGAAGCTGTCGACGCTGCTTTATTAGCTCGTTTTCAGGCTGGCGACGACTCTGCGTTTGATGAATTGATGACTATTTACTACCGTCCTGTGTTGAATTTAATTTACAAATTCAAGGGCGGTTCGGCTAGGGAAGCTGAAGACACTGCTCAGGAGGTTTTCCTTCAACTATATAAGGCTTTGCCACGGTTTGAACTCAGAGCTCGTCTCTTTACTTACATATATAAAGTAACTATGAATCAGTGCTTTAAGGAAAGGAAGAAACGAGCCAAAGATGTGCCTCTCCAGATAAGCTTAGATGAGCCTATGGATAATGGTGGAGATCGCCCTATGCAACGCGACTTTGCCGATCCTGGAGACTCTCCCTTGGAGTCTGTAGAGTATGGTGAAGTTAGCCGCGAATTACAACGAGCGCTTTTGAAAATTGACGAAGAAATGAGAGCTCCGTTGATAATGAACCGCTTCTACGATCTCACCTATGAAGAGATCGCCGAAACCTTAGGCATTACAGTAGCTGCCGTTAGATCCAGAATTCACCGGGCGCGTCAAACTTTGCAAAAATATTTAGGCAAGATATTTAACTAGAAAGGAGTGCTCTCTTTATGAAAGATAATCAGGGCTTAGAGGCCACCTTGTCAGACAATGTGGAATGCCAGGAATGTATAGATAAATTATTAGAATATGAAGATGGGCTTCTCAGTGAAACTGATGCTTCAAAGCTGAAAAAACATTTAGAAGAGTGCTCCAAATGCAGACAATATCAGCATTCTTTGAGTGAAGTATGGAAAAATTTAGATAAGGCTTTTCCGCAAGAGTTGGAGCCTGCTCCAGATTTTAAAGTGCGTTTTTGGAAAAAGGTGGGCCAAGAGGCTGATAGAGGTAAGATTATCCGCTTAGAGACTGAGTTGAAGACCAAAAGCAAGTATTTGCGTTATTGGAAGACATTTACAGCAGCTGCATCTTTAGCCGTAGTTGGTGGCGCTGTGCTTTGGAGTGCTTTCGCTTTTAATGGAACTTCAGACCAATCAGCTGCAAGTTTTATGGCCGGTACTAATGCTACTGCAGAACATAATTCTGTCCTACAAAAAAGTTCTGCTAAATCTGCTGAATCCGGAACTGAGTTTAGTGGCGACGAACCTTACTATACTGATTATGTTTTAG
>SFMI01000077.1 GCA_004554425.1 Candidatus Saccharimonadota bacterium
CGGTTGCTTTCCAAATAGTAGCGGCCTGGATTATTGTCGTCATTGCCTGTACAACCGCTTAAAAATGCTGCTGCCAGAATGATAAGGCCAAAACGTAGGATCGATTTATTCATGCTATTTTATCCACCTCGCATCGGTCAAAGTTGTTGCTAAAATTCGTCTGAGAAGGATCCTTGATCCTGCGTGAACTTTTTGCTGTTTTAACTTAAGCTTCTGAAGCTGGCTCGAAGACAGTGGTAACGTCTTCAACTTTAGCTCCGAGTTTCACTAACAACTCTTTTTGCCATTGCACAGCCATAAGTGCCGGAGCTAAACATTCCCTATTGCCCCAAACTATAGTGAGAGTTCGTCTGGTTTCATCATTAGTTTTGGTGCGCTGCGAATCTTTTACTGGGTTGGCGCAGGGGCCTTTCTGGTCGCGCATGACAATAAGTCCTTTTAAAGACATTTCTTGTGCGGATTTATTGAAAATGTATGATTCGCCCTCTTTGCCTAGATCTATGCGCAGTGGAGGACGGCACAGATCTAAGTCGATAACGCCTATGGGCAAACCTACATGTAAAGATACACCATTGAGTACATCTACAGCGGCATTTATAGAATTTAGTTCACCATTGGCAGCAGCTCTTACCAAATACTCTGCGGCTGGTTTGCTCCGTCCGCTGGGCTTAAAACCTCCCCAGCGCAGCAAAGAGCGGTAACTTTTGAAAATCTCGTCCTTTGGTGGTAATTCTCCTTGAGGGCGCTCCGCTTCTCCCTCTGGAGTTAGCAAATGTTTGAGCCAATCTGGACTGATCATTTCTTTTAGAGGACGTGGGAATTCAGTAGTAAACATGATAGTTTGCAATAAGGGATGATAAGCTTGAACGACTTCCAAAGCTGCCTCCTAGTATTTTTTTTGCAAATATTTATGTCGCTAACGTATAATTTAGCCTAAAGCTAGGTGGCTTTCTGCAGAAAGGAGCTCTTTCCCGTCAACAACTTTGTTGACTATTTCTGGTGGCATTTTCTTTAGAAAATCATTAGACATAAAGCTTATGGAGCAAGATTTTCTTACTTGAATGCAGAAACACCCAAAACTTTCTCGGCTCGTAGGGTGCTATTTGGGGAGTTGTTGATTTTTTAACATAAAAGCTATTCACTTCTGCTTAAAAGTTTTTACAATCCAGAGTAGATAGTTATAAATCGGAGGATTAGTCATGGACGCAATGCGGGGTTTGGACCCTTCAACTAGTATGTTTCAGACTCAGGCTACCAGAAACCTGAGCCACATCGGTTTCGGTACTGTTCGCTCTCAGAAAGAGGTCACTCAGAAGCAGGACGAGACCACCCAGCATGAGGTTCGCGACAATGTTCAGTTATCTCTGACTGGTCAGGCGGATGAGACTCCTGAAGCTGATGAGATGACCAAGAACGCCGCTCAATCCGGCAGCCTCAGCGAAATTTTAGAAGATTCTTATGGCGATGATGATGAGGAAATCAGAGAGCGCAAGTTCCGTGACGATCAGGAACAGTATGGCGCTTTGGGTGAAGTTCCTACTCATGAATTGGGTGAAAATATCAAGGCTGAAGACATCAACCGTCTTAAACGTATGGACGACGATGCTATGGCCGCCAGAGAAATTTTGAGTGATGTTCCTGCCCGCAGCTTGGAGCCCGCCAAGAATTATGTTTCTAACATGATTCATGAGAGTCGTCCTACTGAAGCTTTGGCCGCTTTGACCCCAGTAGAGGGTGTCAACCAAATCGAATTTACCCCTGCCCAGAACGTTGGTATCTTGGATATCCACGACAGTCAAAATAAGCCCATGATCGCCGAATCCGAAGAAGAGATCGGCGCTCAGGACAAGCAGAGCATGGCAGAGAACTACATCAATAATGCTATAAGCAATCTGCCCGAAGATCGTCGTGCTATCGTTTCCGAGATGAAAGATGCCGTACAAAACTGGGCCGGTGCTAACGGTTTAGATCCTAAAGCCGCTTTTGCCGAGAAGTTACGTGACCTCGCTGCCGGTTGGGATGATGAATCCTTGCAGGCCGTGGCACAGACTTATATTGATGCCGATCGTGAAATAGCGACTTCGGCGGCAGGTTAATTTGGTAAACAGAAATCGTAACCACTACGGCTCGTCTGCAGCGGGCCGCAGCGCTACAGGCGGAGAAGCCCGGTTGTCTAAAGGCCGGGCTCGTCAGAGCGCATCTTTAAGGCGCAGAGGTCGATACGGAGCCGATACTTCCGGAGAACGCTTAAATGTCTCCGGCGGTCGCGGCGTACGATCTTTTCGTATGAATGGGCGCCATTATGCCGATATGCCTGGCATAAGGCGCGCCGATACTGGTGCAAAAGCGGAAAAACAATATCGCTATTTAGCTTTTTGGAAGCCTTGCGGAGTAGACGTAAAGTTTACTGGTGAACGCACTGAAGGCGAGCTCGATTATTATATCGATGTGCCTGATGTTCGTCCGGTCAATGTTTTGGATAAGGAAGCCGAAGGGTTGATGATTTTAACCAACAACCCAACTTTCAGAGCTATTCTTACTCATCCGCTTTGTTCCGAACTGAGAACCTTCCTTGTTCAAACTGAGGGCATTCCTGGTGATGAAGCTATTGAAGCTTGGCATGAGGGAGTTTGCTTAATTGAGGGAGGCAGAGCTGATAGCGTGGAAGCCGAAGTCATTCCGGCTCCTAAGTTGCCTTCGCGCAGTGTGCCTATCAGAGAACGCAAAAATATTCCTACCGCTTGGATGGAATTGCGGGCTCTGTCGGGCAACAGTCGTGCTATTCGCAAAGTTTCTGCTTCTTTGGGCAATCCAGTCTTGCGCTTATTGTTATGGAGCTTTGGCCCTGTAGCTCTAACTGGCATGGTTCCCGGCCAGTGCCGTGATTTCCGCTATGAGGAAATGCGCTGGGTGGAGTCTACTTTAGAAAAAGCGGCAGAGCCTGCTGAGAAGCGTCGCTTAGTCAGCTTTGGTAGCATACGTAAAGGTCGTACTACTTCCAGTTCTGAGCGTTCGGCGCGAATAAAACGTGGAAAAGGACGCACTTCCGGTGGGTTCGCTTGTCGTGAAGGCGGCCAGCGTAGTGGACGGGTCGCTGTGCGTGGAGCTAAGCCTTATGCTGGGCGTACTTCTTCTGCAGCAAGTAACTCCGGTAAGCAGCGCTCTGCTACCACCAAGACACTTACTAAAGCTGTGGCTTCTCCTGCGTCTGGTAAAGGTCGCTCTGCTCAAGGATATGGACAGTTCCGTATATATCGTGGGCAAGAGGGGGCCGGGCGCAGTTTCGCTCCATCTTCTTCTGGCGCTGTTATGGCCGGAAATTCTAAGATGCGGAATAATAGAATGCGACGCGGCAATCGCTAGCTAGTGCAAAAGACAATACATTGTGCCTTCGCTTGAATTAAGTGGCTTTGGCTGTTTTATCTAAGTGAAGGCAAGGTGTATTTTTTTTGTCTTTTTTTTCTTCCATTACTATTTAATAAGAAGTTGGTACATACGCAATGGGTTTTATTGACGAATTCAAAAGTTTTATCGCTAGAGGCAATGTTTTGGATATGTCCGTCGGTGTTATTATCGGCGGCGCTTTCGGCAAGATAGTTTCTTCTTTAACAAATGATATTTTGATGCCGCCCATCGGAGCTTTGATGGGACACTTAAATTTTGCCGATTTGCATATTCCTTTAATTACCGATCCTAGTAAGTTCCTCAATCCCGGCGAGGGCTTGGAGACTATGCAACATTTGATGAGTATGCCTTTAGCTCAAGCTCGTGCCAAAGGTATTCCGGTTATTGCTTACGGCTGTTTTATCAATGAAGTTATCAACTTTTTAATTATTGGCTTCTGCTTATTTATTGTAATAAAGATTGTCTCTATGTTGACAGCTAGAAAAGAAGCTAAAGAAAAGGCCTCTCCTACTGTTAAAATATGTCCGGAATGTTTGAGCGAAATTCCCATTAAAGCTAAACGTTGTAAATTCTGTACCGCTGTGCAGCCAGAAGCTAAAGTAGAAGAAGCCAATAAATAATTATATTTCGGTAGGCATGAATTAAGGCGAATAGGTAACGCTCGCGATTCTTAACTAGAAGGACGGGCGTTTTTTGTTTAGCCTAAAGTTTCTCCTATTCGCCGGTTGCTCATTTGCAAAGCGTTAATTCGTTCAGTACGGCTAAATTGGCGAGAAGCCAATATACGGTAACGGCGCAATAAAAAACAAAAAACTGTGCCGATAATAATCATGCACAAGCCGGCTATAGTAAAAGTGGCTGGTATACCGAATTTGTCGGCGCTAAGACCGGAAAGTAAAGCGCCTATGGGAGCGCCGCCCATAAACATCATGGCATGAAAAGACATAATACGGCCACGCATTTGGTCGGGCACTAAGCTTTGTACTAGTGTGTTGGAAGAGGCCATTTGCCCCATGATACTAAAGCCAACGGGCAACATTAAGATTAGTGACCAAGTTAAATTAGTCGAATTGCCAAAAAGTATAAAACAAACACCGCATAGGATCATACAAAAGGCAATTAGCTTTTCCATACCACGTATCGATTTTTTTAAAGCCAGAAGTAAAGCTCCCACTAGAGCACCAATACCAGACATAGACATTAAATAACCCATAGTGTTAGCTTGACCATGCAAAATTTCTTTAGCCACAGCCGGCATCATAACTACTTGAGCACTAGCTAGCAAGCTGAGTGAACCGAGCATAAAAAGCAAAATCGTCAATGGAAAACTGCTGACAATAAAATTAAAGCCTTCTTTTAAATTATGTATGGGATTTCCAGAAGTAGGAATAGCTTTTTTAGTGTTATGAATAGCTATTAAGCCTAAGAGTACGCCTATATAACTGGCGGAGTTGGCTGCAAAGCACCAGCCTTCACCGACCCAATTTACGATCATACCGGCTACAGCGGGGCCAATTAAGCGAGCTCCGTTAATAAGAGAGGAGTTAAGTACAATAGCATTAGGCAAATCTTCCTTGCCGACGAGTTCGACTACGAAAGCTTGACGGGCAGGCATATCGAAAGCCTGAGTTAAGCCAAAACCGAAAGCAAAAAGGTAGAGATGCCAAACTTGAGGATGATCGTATGAAGTCAATATCGCTAGAGCAGCCGCTAAAAACATGCAAGTAGACTGAGTGCGCAGTAAAATGGCTTTTTTGTCACAGCGGTCGGCTACGATACCGCCAAAAACCACCAAGCAAAGTACCGGCAACTGATTGCAAAAGTTGAGTAAGCCCAGAGCTTGGTGAGAGCCTGTAAGCCTAAAAATCAGCCAGGATAGAGCCAAACTTTGCATCCACATGCCAATCAGAGAGAATATTTGACCTGTGAAAAAATAACGATAATTCTGGTGCTTCAAAGCACGAAACATATCATTGAGAAATTTCATAGGATAAATCCTTGTATAAAAACAACTAGCAAATAAGCTACAATTCGTATATTTGTTGACTGTAGCAAAAATTTGTAACGCTTTACTACACTTGTACTGCGAACTTTCAGTGTATCAACAAAGATAAACATAATCAAGAATGGTAAACCTAAACATATGCTTTTTGTGGATGGAATAAGATTTAAGACTTTGCTTAAACAGAAGTAGAGTTACTGCTGTTCTAAAAGAGGAGGGCGTGCGCTAAGCTTAGAAAAGTGGGCTGTTTATTGAGCAATTTTTTTAGTTGAGTGCCTATTTCTCTGGAGGTATTTTTGATGATTACTTTGGCAGCTAAATTAGAAAATATTATAAGTTTAGCTATTAAAGAAAAATTGGGATTAGAAGATGCTTTGCCTTTGCTTATGCCCACTAAAGACGAAAAGCATGGCGATTATCAGTGTAACGCAGCTATGGGCCTTTCTAAGCGTTTAAAAATGAATCCGCGTCAGATCGGTCAACAGTTGTCTGAAGCTTTTGTGGAAATAGACAAGAGAATTGCTCAGCAGAATGGTCAAGAGCCCATTATCGCTGCTTGTGAAGTTGCCGGCCCTGGATTCGTAAATATTACTTTGCAAGATCACATTTTAAGCGGTATGCTGAAAAATATCAGCGAAGTTCAGGATAAACAAGAAAAGAAAGTTATTGTTGACTATTCTTGTCCCAACGTTTCCAAGCAACTCCATGTTGGTCATTTGCGCAGTACTATTATCGGTGATGCTGTTTGCCGCATTCTTGGTTATTTAGGATATGATGTCAGACGCGACAATCATGTTGGAGATTGGGGTACTCAATTTGGTTTACTTTGCGCTTGGATTATGGATCACGCCAAAGTCGATTGTGAAGAAGCCGATCTTAGTGATTTAGAGGCTTTGTATCGTGAAAGTCAAGCTTTAGCTCAGGAGGATGAGCATTTTAGGGAACTTTCCAGGGCCAGAGTGGTTGCTTTGCACCAGGGCGATCCCGAAACTTTGCGCGTATGGCGTTGCATTGTGGATAAATCTTTGGAGCATATTTACAAACTTTATGCTAGGCTCAATGTGTTGCTTACTAGAGAAGATGTAGTGGGCGAGAGCTTCTATAATCCTATGCTGCCTGAAGTTGTGGCCGATTTGCAAAAGCGTTTCCCTGTCGGCAGTCGTCCCATGGAAGTTGTTAAAAATCAGGGCGCTGTTTGTGTCTTCATGTATAAAGAAGATGGTACTCCCATGTTTGCCAATCCTGAAGGCGAGCCTTTACCTTTAATTATTCAGAAGACCGATGGCGCTTATTTATATGCCACTACGGATTTAGCTTGTTTGCGCTATCGTACTCAGGAGTTAAAAGCCGATTGGATTATTTATACGACTGATTTGCGTCAAAGCTTACACTTTAAGATGTTCTTTGCCGCCGGTAATATTGCTGGTTGGGTAGGCAATACCAAGCTTGAGCACGTGCCCTTCGGCTCCGTATTAGGTCAAGATAATAAGCCGTTAAAAACCAGAGCTGGACGCAATATCCATTTGGCCGATTTGTTGCAAGAGGCTGTGGACATGGCTCGCGGTAATATCCAAACTGGTCAAGGTCGCGAATTTAGTGAAGCTGAAATCGAAGAAATCGCTGAAGCTATTGGCATTGGTGCTGTAAAATATGCTGACTTGTCTCAGAATCGCTTGAGTGATTATGTTTTCAGCTTTGACAAAATGTTAGCTATGGAAGGCAATACAGCTCCTTACTTGCTCTATGCTTACGCTAGAATTCGCTCTATCGTACGCAAAGCTGGCAAATTTGAGTTGGGCAATATTGTCATTTCTCATCCGGCTGAGAGGCGTTTGCTTTTGCAATTGGCTCGCTTTAATGAAATTATCGCTCAAGTTGCCGATGGCTGGAGGCTCAACTTATTGTGTGACTACCTTTACACGCTGTCCGGTTTGTATATGAAGTTCTACGAAAATTGCCCAGTTTTATCAGCTCCTGAAACTGATATACGTAGTTCCCGTTTGACTATTTGTTCAGAAACAGCTCGTGTGCTTAAGCTTGGATTAAGTTTGTTGGGCTTAAAAACTGTTGAGCGAATGTAGCTTTTATTGCATACTTCCTCGGCCGAGCCTCTGGCTCGGCCCTTTTTTCTTATGGCTTTCCGCTTTTGAGATGTAATAAAGTGCTACGTCTTATTAAGGGAGCGTCCAGAGAACGGAAAATACTCTATGGAAAAATTTTTACTTCGGCTCTTCTACGTAATTTTAATTATTTTTGGCGGACTGTGTGGCTATAGTCTTTCGACCCATACGGAACGCTTTTTCGCTCAGGGTTTGCCTCCGAGTTTGCTTTGGAGCAATTCTGTGGCGATGATTTTGTTTGGTATTTTGATCGGCTACATATTAGCCCCCGTATGCACTTTTTTAGTTATGAAAGCCGTAGTAGCTTTAGCTTCTGCCTTGAAAAAGCTTCCCGTTCAAGAAGTGCTAATGGGCTCTATTGGACTGCTGTTCGGCTTGATTGTGGCTTTTTTTGTTAATTTGGCTTTAGACAGTAATTGGTGATTATTTAGGGCCGATGTTTATCGTTATGAGTACGATATTCTTGGGCACTTTAGGAGCTTGGTTCGGCAGTCAGTTAGTTTATGTCCATGGTTTGGGCAAAGTTGTTTCTGTTAATGGTCTTAGCGCTTCGCGTATCGTTTTGCTCGATACTAGCGTGATCATTGATGGGCGCATTGTCATGTTGCGTGAATCCGGTTTTTTAGATGGTACGATCGTAGTGCCACGTTTTGTCTTACAAGAATTGCAAACTTTGGCCGATTCGGAAGATATGCTCAAACGCAATCGCGGCCGTCGAGGTCTCGATTTATTGAACGATTTGCGTAAAGCTGACGATATTGAAATTATCAATCGTGACTTTTCCGAGCATGGCGTAGATGCTAAACTGATACAGCTTGCTTTGGAAATGTCGGCTCATTTGTGTACTACCGATTTTAATTTGGCCAAAGTCGCTGCTGTTCAAGGAGTAAAAGTTCTCAATGTCAATGTCTTAACCAGCTCTTTAAAGCCAGTTATAATAGCTGGTGAAACTATGACTATTAAAGTTATCAAGGCGGGCAAAGAAGTTGGCCAAGGTATTGGCTATCTTGATGACGGCACTATGATAGTTATAGAAGGTGGACGTCGCTATGTGGGCGAGATGGTAGATGTGGAAATCGCTTCGGTAGTACAAACTGCTGCCGGACGTATGTTTTTTAGTCGCTGCCTAGGTAAGAAAGGTAGTGCCACTCATTCTGGAGTTGCATCTACCAACTAGTCTCTATTTAGTTAAGTTAATAAGTCGATATTTTCAGTAAAACAAAAGGGTGTGAAAAAAAGTTATGTCTCTAAGTGTGATTATTACTGCTGCCGGAAGTAGTAGACGTATGGGTGGAATCAATAAGTTGATGCTGCCTTTGGGAGATAAGCCGGTTTTGGCTCACACTTTGGAATTATTCAATCGCCTTGATTTTGTGGATCGTATTGTCGTAACCGCTTCGGCTAATTGCGTTGACGAGTACCGTAATTTGTGTGAGAAATACGGAATTAGCAAACTTTTGGCTGTAGTTGAAGGTGGAAAAGAACGCCAAGATTCGATAAATATAGCTTTAAATGTACTGCGTCCCATCAAATGTCGATTTGTAGCCGTTCATGATGGGGCCCGTCCTTTAGTTACAGAAAAGCTTATTTCCGATTTATATGCCAATTTGTTGCGCGGTAACTTATCGGATGAAAAATACCACAGCCAAGTTGATACTCAATTCAGTTATGAAGATTGGCTTGAATTAGAAAAAGGTTTGAACATTGGCAAAAATTTAAGTTATGAAGAACTTACTAAGAGTGGCTTATGGGGAAAAGACGGTAAGACAAAAACTCTAGCTGGAAGTGCCGTTTGCGGAGTAATTCCCGGTGTGGCTGTTAAAGACACTATTAAGCGTGTAGACCAATTCGGTTGTGTACATGATACTTTGAAACGCGCCGAATTGCGGGCTATACAAACTCCGCAAATGTTCCGCTTTGATGTTTTAGTGCAAGCTTACGAAGAGGCTGAGCGCAGCGGTTTTTTAGCCACTGATGATGCCAGTTTGGTAGAACGTTGTGGCGGCAGAGTATTGGTACTTCCTGGGGAATATACTAATTTAAAAATAACTACTGTAGATGATATAACCGTAGCCAGACGTTTACTGGAGGAAATGTATGTCTAGTGAGGGGAACGGCCACCAAGTTAGCGATCATGATGGCTTGCAAACTGCTGAATTGCTAAGCTATTTAGATGCTTCTTTGGCTGATTATGGGAAATATGTCAGCCAAATTGGCTGTTTGAAATACACGGCCGCTCAGCTTCTTTATTATCGTGATGAAGTTCAAGACATGCTGGATGCTCTAATTAACGATAAGGGCATCGATCTTAAGAGTCGTTGGATTAAGGTGCGTGAGCTAGATCTACAATTGCGGGCCAAAGCTAGCATCTTTGTACAGGAAGTTGGTCATGCCAATTTCAAGCAATATCAAATTATTAACAACCCGCCAGTCAATCGTTGGTGGTGGTATTTAAATCGCACCACGGTAAACCTCGATCATAAGACGCCTTCTTGGCAGTGGTGGAAGAGGGATGGTAGCGGTATTTAGTTGCTTCATGGCAGCCTTTAGCGAAGGCTGCTATTTTTTTACTTTTTTTTGTTAATTGTAAAATCAAGTTGAACATATAAAAAAACCATAGCACCGCTCATGTGGTAGAGTATATCTGCAAGAAAAAAACACCAAAGGAGCA
>SFMI01000078.1 GCA_004554425.1 Candidatus Saccharimonadota bacterium
CCCTTCCTGAAGCTTTAAACCTACTTTGGACAGAGATTCAGATTGCTCCATATTACTTATGCCGTTAATTATGCACTGACAGCCCAAAAATTCGGAAGCCTTTAAGCACATCTTGGCATAGCGCTCTTTTAATTCAAAGCTGCGCTGCTCGGAAACAAAGTCCAGATAGTTGCTCTTAACAGCTTTTAAGTTTAAATCAAGCATATCGCACATAGGCAAAGAGGCACTACCCAAACGATCTAAAACGTAGCCTATACCATGTTCTGCGAAGGCAGCAATAATTTGCTTGGCTTTATCTAAGTCTTTAGCTAAAGTGTCTTCGCGTACTTCCAAACGGATACGGCCAGGGTTGAATTTAAAATCTTGGCAGCTGAGTAAAATGTTATCTAGCAAATCACTGTCATAAAACTGGCGGTTACTTACATTAAAGTTGACGGTAAAGTCTTGGGGTAGAGTAGAAAGCGTATCGAGCTTTTTTATTTGCTCAATAGAAGCTTTGATAAGCTCGTAACCGATAGGCAGCATAAGCTGATCGCGGTCACATAAGTCAAGAAATTCTTCTGGAATGAGAGTTTTGCCACTAGGATGGCGCCAACGCAAAAGAACTTCCAAACCGCTGATAGTTTCGTCTCCTCGATTGACGATAGGTAAATATCGAGGAGTGAACTGACGCCCACCTACTGCGTCATAAAGCTCCTGTTCGCGTGTCAAGCGCTCCTGGGAATATTTTTGGTGCTCGTCGTTGCACATGCGGGCTTTATTTTCACCCAAAGTTTTAGCTAAAAGGGAAGCTTTGTAAGCGTCTTCTAATAAACTCTCGGGAGATTCGTAGCTATCGCAAGAGACCGCTACACCTATGCTGGTATTGACTTTTATTTGGTCGTCAAATATGCGCAATTGGTTGGTCAACGATTTAGAAATACGGTTAGCTACACGCAAGGCGTCACTAACTTCGCGTAAATCGTCCAAAAGGATGGCAAAGCGATTATACTCAATGCGAGAAATAAGATCGGAGGCTCGAGAAGAAAGTTGCAAACGCCTACTTATAGCCGACCAAATTTGCTCTATTTCAGCCTCAGTAAATTTAGCTTTGAGTTGCTCTAAGTCGTTGACAGTTACATTTAGAAGGCCGAAAAGGTACTTCTCATTGCGAATGGCACGTACCATGGCCCTTTCCAATAAATCGTAAAATACGTGACGCCCTGGCAAACCGGTTACACTGTCGTAGGAGAAAGAGTTGCTTATATCGCTGATATTACCTACCAAGCGCTGAGCTTCTCCGTTGCCGTCGCGTACGGCAATAGCTCGTACTAAAACCCAACGATGAGTGCCATCTTGACGCATTACACGGTGCTGCGCTTCTAAATAAGGAGTTTTGCCTTCAAGGTGCTCTTTAAGCTTTTCTGATACCGCAGCATAATCTTCAGGGTGAATGGCATTAAACCAATCTTGAGGAGTAGCAGGAGCGGATAAGTCGTGCTCCATACATAAAAGCTCGTATACTTTGGGAGAATTTATAATAGAATTTGTTTCTATATCCCAATCAAAAACGCCACCGTTAATAGCTTTAACAGCCAGATCGAGTCGCTCTTCTTGAGTATGCAAATCTTGATAAGATTTATGTAGCGATAAGCAGAGATTGACTTTGGCAATAAGTTCTTCTTCACCGACCGGTTTTACTATATAATAGTTGGCGCCTGCATTCCAGGTTGCCACTTTATCGGCATACTCACCCAGAGAGGATACAACAATAATAGGCAACTCAGCTAAATTCCGGCTTTCTCTTAAATTAGCTATAAAAGCCAGGTTGTTCGTATCTTTGGCTGGAGTTTCCATAATCAGCACTTGAACTGGCTGCTTTTCGATAATATCCAAAGCTTCATTTCCGGAATTGGCAGTGGTAGTTTCAAAACCTTTGTCCTCGAGATAGTGGCAAATAAGCATCTGGCTGACGCCCTGATCTTCCAATACCAAAATTCGGTTTGAGCTGTTGTCTTTCACTAAATGAGCCTCCACAAGGTTGAACTTGCCAAATCTAAAATTAGATACCTCAGCTCGGGAAACTACGTTAAAAAACTGTTTTTTTCCTGTTCAACCGTTAATATGTGCATCTGGGGCTATTTTTTTTACTGAGGACAGCCGTTGTAAGCACCTGAAACTATAGCGCTTTAAGCTTTCTTTTGTTATACTGTGGGGGCAGAGGAGCGCACGGGCGAACAAACAATGCCAACTTGGTAGTTTGTTCAGGGAGTGAAACCTCTGGCGGCTACCCATCGACACGCGGGCGAATGTGTCGACCCAGCGGCCTCTGCGCAACTTTTTTCTATAAAAAGCCCTCGTGGCGTTTGCGGTTAGTTCTTGTGTTTTGAGATTAGCGCAACGCTACGAGGGCTTTCTTTGTGTCGGCAAATTTATGCTTTTCTTTAGGGCAAATGTGGAAAAAAAGTAGGCGGCAAGTGGTGACAAAATCTGTTGACGGTATCATCTGTAGCTGGTATAATAAAGGTGCATTCGTAATGCTAAAAAATATTTTAACATAGACAAAATTATTAAATGAACCAAAAATGTGCTATAAAATAGCAGGCGAACGTATGTTCGTTAGCTAAAAAATGATTTTTATTAAGATTAAATAAGCAAATGAACTAAAAATTATTACTATGTAAAATAATAGGCCTACGAATGCAATTTTTCCTTATTAAAAGGAGGCATAAATATGCCTAGTTACTTTAATTACACAAATTCCTATTATTGGGATGATAACGGCAATTTTTCTTATGGCCGTACCGAGCCCGATTGCGTTTTAGCTTACGGGCAAGGATATGGCGACGTAGAGCCTTTGTTGGAAGTTAATTTCTTGGGCAAAGGACTCACTAAGCTTGATAAGGATGAAAATGGAGACTTTTCATTTTGGTTTAACCCTAAGACAGACAAAATTAAACACGCTATTAGGGTTAAGATCTGCTGGGACATTGCAAGGTTTGATGAAAAAACTTCCTGTTCTCTTGCACTTCATGGAGAATATAAGTATAAACATTCTCCTAAAGCGCCGCATGTGAGTAAAAAAAGGATTGATAATGCCATTGAATTCTTTAAGCGTCGTAAGGTTCTTTTTGCGGCTGTTTGGTAAGGGTGTTTAGATATTGAATACCTTCATGCTTATTTGTGTGAAGATCTAAGCTTTGAACAACTTTTGGACCGTTTCAAATTTGAAGATGTTCACGAAGTTGATGCTAACCGAACTAAAAAACGGCGTAAATGTCAGTCCAATGGTGCTGATAAAAGACGTATTATAGAGACGGGTGCTGCCAGAAAGGATAGGCTTTTGTTTGAATATAATGAGCTCAAAGAAAAGTATCCTCCAGAAAATCATCATGATGAGGTGCTTCTGTTAGAATCTGTTGTCAACGATTTCGGCTTTTTCAATATGAATGATTAACTAGTAGCTATTAACGTGCTATATGGCTGTAGGCTTGTAGCTGTCTTGCTTTAGCTTGCAGCCCAGTTTTCTTTAATGGAGAGTAGTAGATATGCCTGTAAGAGAAAAATCATATTTGACTTATGAAGATAGTCTTTGGGGATACGAGTTTGTAGATGGAGTTGATATTGAAACCGATCATGTGGATTTTTCATTCTTTTATAACTATAATCCCGATTTCCGGTTTAAGAATATTGTAGTTAAAATATATTGGGAAAGAGATACATGGCATTCGTCCAAGGAACTTGAAGAAATTCCTTCAGGATGGATGCATTTGAGCGGCGATTATAAATATGAAGGTGAATCTCCTTCGGAGGATCAAGAGGTCAGTGCAAAACTATTAGAACAAGCTAGAGCTTTCTTCCGTAAATACAAAGTACTGTTTGTCGCGGATTGGTATGATGAAAGGGGTATAATTCACTCTGTCGCTGATAATTACTTAAGGGGATATTATAAAAATTTCTACAAAATTTTAGATAATTTATGGTACGGCGGCATAGCTGATGATGTTGAAAATGACATACCGGTAGGAACAAGAAAGAATTTTTTAAGGAATAGAAAGCGTTATAAAAAGAGAGCGGCTCGAAATGAGAAAAAATTTTTAAGGAATAGAAGACGTTTTATAAGGAAATTTGCTCAAGCTAAACGCAAAGGCGCCCATAGCGATTTGCCCGGCGATTTGCAAAATTTTGCCATTTTAGAAGATACTATTCGCCAACAAAAACTTTTTGATATGTGCGACTAATAGAAAGCCCTCGCAGTGATATAAATTCAGCTACGAGGGCTTTCTTTGTATCGGTGCAAATTTTGTAGCACCTACTTCTCTTTAGTGCAAATATAAACAAAGGCCGGCGGCAAATTGCCCCAAACTACGCGCGATTTCTCTACCTTGGCAAACTTTGAGCGTATTTTTTTGGCGAATCTGTGTCCAGCTGGTAGCAATAGCCCTTGGAGGTAAGCAAATGTAACAAATTTGCCTCCTGGTTGCAAATATTGCAAAACTGGGGCTAGCAGCATATCTTGCAATTGCTCATCGAAAGCAGCCCAGGGGAGCCCGCTTACTATAGCGTCTACGCTTTGAAGGTTGCGCTCTTGTAAAAGACGGGGAAGCTCTGCTGCAGAATTACAACATATATCAGCTTCTGGCAACTCGCGCTTAAGCACTTCCACTAATGATTCGTTTTGTTCTATAGAGAAAAATGTCGCTTCAGTAGGTTTGCGCTTTAAAATTTCTCTGGTAAATACGCCTGTGCCAGCTCCAAATTCAACGATTACTTGGGCTTGTTCTACGTTGGCTTGAGTAACGATTTCTCTGGCTAGTTCCTGCGAGCTAGGATAAATAGCTCCTACTTGGGTTGGTTTCCTGAAAAATTCGCACAAAAAAGCTAAAGCGTCATTCATAATATTGTTACCGGAGAAGGCTCCTAGTTTGGTGTCGCCGCCAATAATAGCACAGAACGATATAGCAGACAAACTCCAAGGTTAAATATAGAATAATTGAACAAATGTGAGTGCTTAGACTATATAGTGGATCAAAATGGCTTTGAACTATAAAGTGTGTTAGGCCTTTGTGGGCAGGTAAAGACAGGCTTTTTAGCCAATTCCGCATCCTTGTCTTTGGGCGGGAAAACCTAATAAAAATCGTTTGGAGTTGCTGATATGGCAGATGAACGTCAGATTTTAGTCGCTAGTTTGCGCGAACATTTTGAAGGTATTATTGAAGCTACCGATCTTTTTTTACAAAATTTAAGCGCAGATAATGGCAGCCGAGAAGAACTGGAGGCCGCTCGCGGTGCAAATAGTGTCCTTAAGTCTGAATGTGCCGATTGGCGCAAACGAGCTTTAGAAACTAACGGAGCACTCAAAGCGCTTAAGGGCCAATTCGCAGAATTAGAGCAACGCTTGGATAAGATGCGCTCACTTTGTAGTGCAGCTGTCGGCGGCTTGAAAGACTGCGCTCCAGAATTGTATGCGAAATATAACGCCGAACTTGCTGCGTTACTCGGCATCGACTCTGGCGCGGATCTTACTGCTGCCGCCGAGCCTGCTGCTGAAGCCGCTACCGAGCCCGCCGCCGAGCCTGCTGCTGAAGTTGCTACCGAGCCTGCCGCTGAAACCGCTACTGAGCCCGCCGCCGAGCCTGCTGCTGAAGTTGCTACCGAGCCTGTCGCTGCAGCTGCTACTGAGTCCGCAGCTGAGGTTGCGGCTCCACCCAAGAAATCTTCTAAACACGCTGATCCCAAGGCCGCTTTGCGCGAACTTGTGAAAGTTTCTATGTCTAATGGGCGCGGCCTTAAAGGTATTAAAGGAGCTAGCGGTGTGCGGCGCTTAAAAAAAGTTGCCAATAGGGAAGCGACGGTAGAGCCTTCAGCTTCACATGATTCTGCCTCCAGCTCTGAAGAAAATTCCGATAAACCTGACCCGGCTGCGGCGGCGCTTACCACAGAAGCTGTTGTTGATGAGCCGACTGCCGAATCTGTTGCTGAAACCGCTACTGAGCCTGCTGCTGCAGCTGCTACCGAGCCTGCCGCTGAAACCGCTGCCGAGTCTGCTACTGAAAACATGGCCGAGCCTGCCGCCGCTGAGCCTGCCGAATCTGTTGCTGAAGATGCCGCCGAGCCTGAAGAGGAGCCAATAGTCAACAATAGCAAGCTAAAATTGCCTATGTTTGCTGTCGGTAGGCTCAAAGATCACCTGGAAGTAACTCTTGATGCAGCTTTGGCTGACAAATTAGACAAAATAAGCGATATAGTCGAGCAAACAGAGGAAGCGGAAAAGTTGCCAACTTTGGAGTTACTTCCGCAATTAAGAAGTGAAGATATACCTTTTGTTGCTAGCAATGACTCACAGGTTATTGATGAGGTTAAAGCTGGTCTTGAATTATCGAATAATGGTGAATATGATTTAGCCTTGGCTAAGCTAGTCAAATTGTTAAAGCAAGATAGTTACATTCTTCAGCCCAATTTGGCGATTTTGCATAATTATATCAATATGGCCCGCTGGGAAGATGCTTATAAAGCCGGATTGCCTTTGCTTTATGATGCTTTTAACACAGATTACTGGGATAGTTATGCTAAGGATATGATCCAAGCTGTCATCAACAAAATGTCGGCTGACAATTCCAAAATTGAAAGTAAGAAGTTACTTTTTGTTTTAGCTTTGGTATGTGCTAAATATCCTGTTACAGCTAGAAAATTCCTACATTTAGCTGATACTATACAAGAAAAGTGTTCTGACGAAGCTGTTTTGCACTATTATTTGCTTAAAGTAGGAGTAACTTCAGCCAGTATCGACAACACGGTTGAAGCGTTGCAAGAAATAACTACTTGTCCGGAACTATTTGATGAGCTTTTTGAGCAAGCCAAAAATCCCGTCAACAAAAAATACAAGTCTGTTCTGGAAATGATTGAGACCCTTTATCTTAATAGTAAAGATGAAGCCAAAATTAAAGAAGATAAAATCGAAAGCTTGGTGCCTTTAGGGCCGGTACAAATTTCTCCAGTCGATATAAAGCGTTACTATAGTGAAGAAAAAGCTGGTAAAGTTGTGGAATTTATGCTGGATAAGCTTTTCCCTGAAGCCGGTTTTGAGCCTGCGTCTTGGCCTGAACGTTTCAATGGCATAATTGAAGAGGCAAAGCTCATTCCTTTCAATTTTAAGCCTGCTGAAATTTTTCAACGTTTAAATGCGCGTATCTTTAAGTTCTCTAATGTAGATTTGCGCTATTATGATGGACAGGAACAGTTTTTCGTTAAAGCTTTTAACTTTGAAAAAGGCAAGATCTTCATTTTACATGCTAAGATGGCTGAACTTACGACAGCTGAACAACAATTCATCATTTTGCGCAAATGCTTCCAGCTTTACCATAAGCATACTCAATTGTGGCATTCTCGCTTATCCTTGGATGATACTATGATGTGCAAATTGCTTGAAACAACAGTAAAAATGTGCATCGAAAGTGGTGTAGAAGCTGCTGAACCTTGGCTCAAAGTTGTTGGCAATTATGATGCCGATACTCCCAATCTTTATAGAAAAATATCTGAAACAATTACTCGTTTATATAGAATTACCGACTATGAGCCTTTCTTAATTTTGAAAGAGTTTTTGTTTACTAGACGTCCTTTTACCTCGGTATTGGACGGAGACGCCAATAGGTTCGCAGCCAAAGCTGTGGGTATTACTGAGGCTTCTTATGGATTGGCGCGTTTATTTGCCGGTATGCGTTCCGATTACGATATTTTGGCACAGGATGGTTTTTGTGCTTTATATGCCGATCTGCAAACAAAAGACGAATTTCTGCGTAAATCTTTGCAATTACTGTGGACTTCTTATTTGCAGAACAATGACTCCATTTAAAGTATATGGAGAGTTGATGTGAAAAAATATCTAATGTGAAAAAATATCTAGCTGAATTTATGGGCACGGCCATGCTAGTCTTCTTTGGCTGCGGTGCCGCTATTTTGCACAAAGTGCCTACTTCTAGCGTAGGTTGTGGCTATTTAGGCGTGGCTGTAGCTTTCGGTTTAATACTTATGGCTATGGTTTATTCTATAGGTCCAGTTTCTGGATGCCATCTTAACCCGGCCGTTTCTCTGGCTATGGTTATTTTGGGACGTATGGAAACTAAAGACTTCATAGGTTATTTGGTAGCTCAAGTGATGGGCGCTTTTGTTGGAGCTTTCCTTTTGTATGCTATCATAGGTAGTCATGAATTACTGGGCGTCGCTAAAGGAAGTTTCGGATGCAATGGCTTTGGGGGTGCCAGTAATACTCAAATAAGTGGTACTATAGCCTTTTTGACAGAAGTTGTACTTACTTTCTGTTTTGTGTCTACAATTTTGTTTGTCACTTCCAAATCGGAGTATGCTAACGTGGCTGGTTTGGTTATAGGTTTATGTTTGATTGTTGTTCACATTGTCGGGTTGCCCTTAACAGGCACTTCCGTTAACCCTGCTCGTAGTTTAGCTCCAGCTTGTGTTAAAGGTGGCCAAGCTCTAGCTCAAGTCTGGGTTTTTGTCATTGCTCCTTTGATTGGTGGAGCTTTGGCTGCTTTCTATAATATGGCTTTGAGTAACGAAGAAATAGTTGCTGAAGAAAAGTAAAAAACAGTCGCGTTAATAGCAGAAAAATATAAAAAGAATGCTCCCTTGCCTGCTTTTCGGGCGGGAAGCATTCTTTTTTATTGCTCTTTGTGATAGTAATTTCTAGGGCTAGTTATCTTCACTAAATGCGTCGGCTTTGCGCTTTAATAAGCTGAAGCTTGGCAATAGCTAAACCTCCTTGAGCAATACGCTTGACGCCTTCCCAGTTGGTCATCTTCTTTAAAGTGTGGTAAATTTTCATCGGATCGAAGTAAAAATCGCGGTTAATTTCCTTGAATATAGAAAGCAACTCTTCGCGGCTCATGTACTGGTTCCACATTGTAGGAATTTGTTCAGCAGTTTCTATAGTAGGATTAAGCATAAAGCGCTTCCAAACATCTGGATCCCATAAGTGTAAATCAGCGCCGCGCTGCCACAATGGTGTATCCGGATAAGGGCTGGTAATAGCATACACTACATATTCTGGATCTAGTTGATAAACAAAATCTACTGTACGCATAATATCGTCGCGACTTTTTTCTGCTGGAGTACCGATCATAATATAGGCACAACCGCACATATCTAGCTCTTTACACCACTTGAACACTTGGCGGGCTTTTTCTGGCTTCATGAAAGTTTTGCCCAAAGCTTGAAGGCCTTCCGGTGTGCCGCTTTCTACGCCAAAGTGGCCGCGCAAACAACCAGCTTCGCGGGCAATCTTTAGCATTTCATAGGTTGTGCCAGCGATAGTACCTTTGAAAGCCCAATACATCTTTAATTTACGGCGTAAAATTTCTTGTGAAATTTCGATAACTCGCTTGGTGGGAGCGTTAAAAATATCGTCTACAAAGAGTACTTCCTCAATGCCCATATCTTTGCATACTTCCATTTCATCGACGATATCTTTAACGGTACGTGAGGCAAAAGCGGCAGTGGAAAGGCAGAATTTGCATCCTTGAGGACAACCTCTGGAAGTTACAATAGTAGTAGAGCGCAAGCCTAACATGCCAGGAGTATAATATTCATCCAAATTGATGCCTTCACGATCCGGCATAGGGAAGCGCGAAAGATCTTTATTGATAGGGCGAGCTTCGTTGCGAGTTACGGATCCGTCAGCATTTTTAAACCAAATGCCTTTGACATTTTTAGCTTCACCTTTACCATCTAAATAGTCGATCCAT
>SFMI01000079.1 GCA_004554425.1 Candidatus Saccharimonadota bacterium
ACGCTAAGTTGGAAGCTCTTAAGGGTGCCAATATTGAAGTTTACCTCGATGAATAATATTTCTGCTCTGGACAATTTCTTTTCAGAGCATAACTTAGGTTCTGAGCCCAGCGCAATTGCTCTGGGTTTTTTTGACGGTGTACATCGCGGCCATGTAGCTTTGCTCAACAAAACTAAAGAGTTAGCGCAAAGCCACAATTTACGCCCTCTAGTTTTTACTTTTAAAGAGCACCCCAGCTGGCTTTTGACTCCTAATAAAAAGGCAAAATTGCTTTGCACTTTGGAAGAGCGTATCGGTATCATTAAAAACATGGGGCTGGAGCCGATTGCCGTACCTTTTGATACGACAATCGCTTCTATGGCACCAGCTGATTTTGTTGCCGATATTTTAGTCAATAGGCTTAAGGCAACTCAAGTGGTTGTTGGATATAACTATCATTTTGGGAAGTGCGCTCAAGGCGATGTACATATGTTGCAGCGTTTTGGAGCTGAATTTAATTTTTCTACCGAAGTTGTCGCGCCGTTTTGTATAGACAATGAAATTATCTCCTCAAGCTTATTGCGTCGATTAGTAGAGGAAGGTAATTTGCCAAAAGCTAGCCGCTTATGGGGGCGGCGCTATAAAGTTGGCGGCAAAATTATTCACGGACGCAAAGTAGGACGCACTTTAAATATTCCTACGGCTAATATTGAAGTCGATTCTTATTTAATAAAGCCTCCGCGAGGAGTTTTTGCCGCTATTTGCTCGCTGAAAAATCCGGAAAAGACCAAAGCGGAAGAAAGTTTTTATTTACCAGGGCTAGCCTACTGGGGAAATCGTCCCACTTTCGATTGTGGGCGCGACGTTTTGGAGATTTTTCTTTTAAGTGAGCCTGGACAGTTCGGTCCCGACGAACTTTATGGCTGGCATTTGGAAGCCGAACTTATCGAAATGGTGCGTGGACAAATACATTTTCCCAACGCTGAAGCTTTTGTAGCTCAAGTGACTAAGGATAAATTAAAAGTACAAGAAATAGTTAGGCAACTTTGAGGCGTTGTTGGTCCTTCAGGTGGAGGTACTGCGTCTCTGCTTTTTTAGTAGGTTTTTTGTCTGTATTTCTAGAAAAATGTTGGGCGTGACTTGCATTTTTCTATTGGCAAGTGCAGGCAGAGAGCTTGAAGCGGACGGCCGAATAAATAATGGCCGCGCAGTAAAGGAGCATGTTGTGGCTAACGAACTTTTGCGCACTCCTCTATATGAGGCTCACCAACGTGACGGAGGCAAAATAGTCGATTTTGCTGGCTGGGAGATGCCTGTAGAATATACAGGTATTAAGAGTGAACATTTGGCCGTACGGTCTGAAGTAGGTATTTTTGATCTTACTCACATGGGCGAATTTGAAATTACTGGCCCTGATGCTTCTGAATTTATTGACGGTTTAATTACTAATGATATACATCGCATGGTTGAAGGACAATGCATGTATACTTGTATGTGCCGAGATAATGGCATGATTATTGACGATTTGCTCGTCTACCGCTTTCAAGATACCGCTGAGGGTATTCCTTACTATTGGTTAGTTGTTAATGCCGCCAATTGTGCTAAAGATTACGAGTGGGTAAAAGCCCATCTTAAAGGTAATGTTCAGCTTAAGAATATCTCTATGGAGACGGCTTTAATTGCCATTCAAGGGCCTAAAGCCCAAACTGTGCTGCAGCCTTTTACCTCTACAGATTTGGAGCCTTTGGCTTATTACCATTTGACCAGAGGAGACTTCCAAGGTCAGGAAGTGGTTATTTCTCGCACTGGATATACCGGTGAAGATGGTTTTGAAATTTATGTACCCTGGAATGAAGCTCCCAAAATTTGGGAAGCTTTACGCAAAGAAGGATGCTTGCCTATTGGTTTAGGAGCGCGTGATACTTTGCGTCTTGAAGCTGGATACTCTCTTTACGGTCACGAGATTACCGAAAATACCACTCCGATCAACACATCTTTAGGTTGGGTTGTACGTTTCACAGATTGTGACTTTATAGGCAAAGATGTACTTAAAGCTCAAAAAGAGCAGGGAGCTCAGACAGCTATTGTCGGTCTGGTCATGAGAGGCCGGGCTATTCCTCGCCAAGGACATATTGTGGAAGATGAGCAAGGCCAAGAGGTTGGAGTTGTTACCAGCGGTACTTTTTCTCCCTCATTAGGACGTGGAATTTGTTTAGCTCTGGTCAAGAGCGCCTACAAGAAAGAGGGCGGAGAACTGAATATCAGAGTGCGTCCCAATCGTCATGAGCCTGCTTTGGTGCAGCGTCCTCCCTTTGTACGTGGTAGCGTACGTCGTTAAATTTCTAGAAAAAAGGCGGTTTCTTTTTTAGCCGAAGGAGCCGTCTTTTCGGTTTAGCATCTTTCTGTCGATTCTTGGCAGAACAATCGGCAAAACTTCTCAACAATTAAGGAGATTCAACTATGATTCCTCAGGATCTTAAATATACCAACGATCATGAATGGGTACGCGTAACCGAAGATAACGTGGCTGTAGTAGGCATTACTGATTTCGCTCAGGATCAGTTGGGCGATATCGTCTTTGTTGAAGTTCCCGAAGTGGGCAAATTGTACTCTCAGGGTGAGTCTTTGGGTACTGTTGAGTCCGTAAAAACTGTGTCTGACATGTATGCCCCTGTTAGTGGTGAAGTTATCGAAGTAAATCCTTGCCTTTGTGAAGACAATGATGAATTTACTCCCGAGATCATCAACCAAGAGCCCTTTGGTAAAGGCTGGATAGCTCGCATCAAAATGAATAATCCTGCCGACTTGGATAACCTTTTGGATGCTGCCGCTTATAAGAAAATTACGGAGGACGCTTAATTGACCTATACTCCCCATACTCCAGCCGATATAGAAGCTATGATGGCTGAAGTTGGCGTCTCCTCTTGGAAAGAGCTTTTTGCTTCTATTCCAGAGAATTTGCTCTTAAATCGTCCTTTGCAATTACCTGAAGCTTTAAGTGAATACGATTTAATCAATTACTTTAAAAGTTTAGCTGATCGCAATTGTGTGTTCAGTGGGGGAAGCTTTTTGGGAGCGGGCGCCTATCGCCACTTTATTCCTTCTATTGTCAATCATATTATTTCGCGCTCTGAGTTTTTAACAGCTTACACACCTTATCAAGCTGAAGCTAGTCAGGGCACTTTGCAAACTATTTTTGAGTTTCAAAGCTTAATTTGTCGTTTAACTGGTCTCGACGTGGCCAACGCTTCTGTCTACGATGGAGGTACCGCCGCTGCCGATGCCATTCTGATGGCTGTAGCTCAGACTCGTCGCAACAAAGTGCTAATTTCACGCGGTTTACATCCGCAAATTCGCGAAGTTATCGCCACCTATTTGGCTGGCAGTTCTGTGCAAGTAGAAGAAATTCCGCTTGATGCTAAAACCGGACAAACCAATTTAGGCGAAGTTAGTGCCGATACAGCGGCTGTTTTGATTCAAAATCCCAATTTCTTGGGCATTATTGAAGATGGTCAGGCACTTTGTCAAAAAGCTCACGCCTCTGGAGCTTTGGCTATTGTAGAAGTGTCTGATCCTGTGTGCTTAGCTTTGTTGCGCTCACCAGGTTCTTACGGCGCTGATATTTGTTGTGGTGATGCCCAGGCTTTGGGTAATCCTGTGGCTTATGGTGGCCCTTACGTTGGTTTCTTAGCTTGTACGAGTAAGCTTATGCGTCGTATTCCTGGACGCTTGGTTGGTTTAACTGAAGATGCTCAGGGACGCCGTGGTTTTTGCTTAACTTTGCAAGCTCGCGAACAGCATATCCGCCGAGAAAAGGCGTCTTCCAATATTTGCTCTAACCAGGCGCTGTGCGCTTTAGCTACTACCATTTACTTGAGCCTTCTTGGCCCTGTAGGTTTAAGAAAAGCTGCTGTAAGTTCTTTGCAAAGTTCCGCCTATTTGAAAGAGCAAGTTGCTAAACTTGACGGCTTTGCGCTGCCTCTTTCTGGCTCCACCTATAATGAATTTGTTTTGCGCTGTCCGCAAGGCATGGGCGCTAAACTCATGCAATATTTGGCTTGTGAAGGCATACAAGGTGGCTATTTGCTAGAGAAAGACTACCCAGAGCTGGCTGGTTGCGTGCTTTTATGTTGCACTGAGCTAACCAAAAAAGCGCAAATTGATGAACTCGTCAGCGCTTTGCGCCATGGGAAGGAGGCTTAGCACAAGAATGACTACTAAGACCTTGTTTGAAAAGTCCCGTACTGGTCGACTTGGCACTATGCCTCCGCAAAGCGATTGTCCTCCAATAAAAGAAGCTGAGCTTATTCCTGCTTCTATGTTGCGCCAAGAGGCTTTAGAATTGCCGGAACTGTCTGAATTAGACGCTATGCGCCATTTTGTGGGCCTTTCGCAAAAAAATTACTCTGTAGATACGCAATTTTATCCTTTGGGTTCTTGCACTATGAAGTACAATCCCAGAGTAAATGAAACTGTGGCTGCTTTGCTTGGTTTTACCGATATTCATCCTTTGACGGATTGCGAACATGCTCAGGGTGCTTTGCAACTTATGTATGAGTTGCAAGAGAGCTTGGCCGAAATTACTGGCATGGACAGTGTAACTTTGCAACCTTCTGCAGGAGCGCACGGCGAAGTAACCGCTTTATTTACCATTGCTGCTTATTTCCGCTCTTTGGGGCAAGAGCGCAATATAATTATTGTGCCCGATTCTTCACACGGTACCAATCCAGCTTCAGCCGCTTTAGCTGGCTTCGAAGTTGTTACTATCCCTTCGGCAGCTGATGGTTCTGTTGATATTGGAGCTCTCAAAGCTCATATGAGCCCCCAAGTAGCCGCTTTAATGTTGACTAATCCTAGTACTTTGGGCTTATTTGAAGCCCATATCGAGGAGATATGTCGCATTCTTCATGAAGCTGGGGCGCTCGTTTACTATGATGGAGCCAATATGAACGCCTTAATGGGCATTGCTCGACCTGGTGATATGGGCTTCGATATGGTGCACCTCAACTTGCACAAAACATTTTCCACTCCTCACGGTGGGGGTGGCCCTGGCAGTGGCCCTGTAGGAGCTAAAGGCAAATTAAGTGCCTTTTTGCCAGGCCCTATAGCTGTTAAAAATGAGCATGGTTTCGCTTTAGAAAAAGCCGAAAAGACTATTGGCCGCGTGCGCATGTTCTGGGGCAATTTCTTAGTATTAGTGAAAGCCTATGCTTATATACGCTCTTTGGGAGCCGAAGGTTTGCGTCAAGCCAGCCGTTTGGCTGTTTTAGCAGCCAACTATATGCGCGTACGTTTAAAAGGAGCTTATAAGTTGCCTTTTGATCGTATTTGCATGCACGAATTTGTACTTTCCGCTTCCGAATTGAAAAAAGCTAAAGGCTTACATGCTTTAGATATTGCCAAGGCTTTGCTTGATAAAGGATTCCATGCTCCTACTATTTACTTTCCTCTGATAGTGGAGGAGGCTTTGATGATTGAGCCTACCGAAACTGAAAGCAAAGAAGTTATGGATGATTTTATTGAAGCTATGCTCGATATCGCAGCTCATGAAAGCGGCGAGAGCTTACATGAAGTACCTAAAAATTTGCCCGTAACTAGGTTGGATGAAACTAAAGCTGCGCGTAAGCCTATTTTGCAACAGCCTAAATAAATAGTTTCACTTGGTTTGCAGATCTTTAGACGAAAAGCTCCTTTTCTTGCTTCCTAAAAATGGCAGAGAGGAGCTTTCTTAGTTGAATAAGGGAGCTACTCGACAACATGGAACAAAACTTTCTAAAAAAATATCCTGCTACTTCTTGGCAGTATATTATTGACGCTCCTTTAAGTGGAGCTGAAAATATGGCTCGCGATTTAAAACTAATGGAAGAGTGCCAAAGGCCTACTTTACGCCTTTACAGTTGGGCTCAGCCTACTTTAAGTTTAGGACGCAATCAAAATGATGGTTGGATCGACCATAATTTGTGCTGCGCTTATAATGTGGAAGTAGTGCGCCGTCCTACAGGTGGCCGGGCTCTGCTACATATGCCTGGAGAAATTACCTATGCTGTGATTTTGCCTGAAGTAGACAGCCGCCTCAAAATAGCTCAAGCCTTTGCTGACATTGCTGCTGTTTTAGGCCAAGCTTTGGCTCAATTGGGCTTGCCGGTGATAGCGGCTGCCTATGGATCCATCCCCAGCGGCGCTTCTCATCCTTCTTGTATGGCCGTAACCGCTCCCGGAGAAATTACGGCCTTAGGACGCAAATTTGTCGGCAGCGCCCAAGTGCGCCGTAACGGTAAGTTGCTGCAACATGGAGTAATAGTGCGCCGCTATGATGTTGCTCTTTTGCACAAACTTATTCCCGGAGCAGAGCCCGGCGTCGATTTGTATACTTTAGGATTTACCAAATTGCAACCTGAAGAGGTACAAGCTTCTTTTCAAAAAGTAATCAATTCGTTGCTCTAGACAAGGCAGGCTAGCGCGGCATTATTGCGTAGCTGTTGTATCTTATAAACAAAAAAAAGCCCTAGGTTCAACTTATTTGAAAAATTATACAAATAAGAGCAAACCGTGGGCTTTAATTATCTATAAAAGCAACGAAAATTAGTTAATATCTTCGTCGGAATATTCAGTTTCTTTTTCGTCGGCAGTTCTAGCTGCAATAGAGATAATGTCTAACAATTCTTCGCTGGACATCTTGTTGGCCAAAACTTTGCAATTGAAGAGCAAATTGTCGTCGGCTATTTCCCAAGCACCGCAAGAATACTCACTATTTTCTTTGAGCAATTCGAGCAAATCTTCTTCGGGAACGTCATCAATATCGGCGGCTTTGGAATAGATGTGGATGAATTCGGCGCAGCCAGCTTCTTGGGCTTCGGCGCCAATAACTACCACTTGAGTACGAGCTTCATCTTCGTCTTCGTCGTCGTCAGCTAAATTCATTACCAGTTGATAATCGCCGTCTTCATCAACTTCATATTCTAACCCAGCTTCGTCAAGCAATCTCTTGATATTGATCATCTTAAACTATTCTCCAACTTAAAGTAGAATAAGCAGATTGCCAAACACTCGGCTCCAACAAGATGTCGTCCCAGAGTTTGACAACTTCGCAAGTTTTCTTTTCGTAGAAGTAGCGGTTTCACCTGCTCACTGGGGAAGAATAGAGACTGTTTTGGGGTTTAGACATAATTGCCTATTATTTTGTATACATTATTATAATACTATGCTTATTAACGTAGTTATAGTATAATGTCGGTGTGTAGCGGCAATAGCCTTTTTTAGTGCATTAAATGGTACATTTATGGCTTGTGTTTGCGTAGCTGCATAATAAATTGCCAATATTCTCTTCAGGAGCCCGATTATGAATTTTCGCAGTAAGCTCTTCCTATCGTTATTAGTTTTAACTTTGGGGTGTTTCTGGTTGCCTTTGATGGCTCAAGCACAAAATACTCCTGCCTCTGATGGCCCTTACACTGTCGCAGTGCTAGATTTTGATACCAATAATTCCGGATTTAGAAATGCTAATACTACCGAAGTCGGTCAATCTATTCCGGCTATTTTAACTACTGAATTGGCCAATTCTGATCGTTTTAGCGTTATTGAGCGTGAGCAACTGGAATTAGTGCTCAAAGAGCAAAACTTAGGAGCCAGCGGAGCTGTTACTGCTGAAAGTGCCGCCCGTATGAAGCAGCTTTTGGGAGTAGAGTATCTTATTACAGGTAAAATTACAGAATTCTCTGTAGAAAGAGGCAAA
>SFMI01000080.1 GCA_004554425.1 Candidatus Saccharimonadota bacterium
AGGCTGTTGTTCTTCTCCCACAAATTTCAAAAGGCAGAGGGGCGGTCTCTCGTTACTTTCATTGGGACGACCGGAAACTTGCTTAAAGAATTCATAATCGACACCAATTAAACGAATTATACAATTACGTAATACCCACAATTCAACATTGGCTAGCAAAAGTGAGCACAGAAAAAGAAATACGCCCACTATTAAAATTCTAGAAGGCTGCAGTAAAAAAGCCGCAATAGCAAAGAAAAGAATAAAGACACCTATTAAAGGCAAATCTTTAGGATCTTCATAAGCAACTTTTACGTGATTAGTAAAAACCACAATAGCCAAAATAAAAGTAACAGCAGCAAATCCCAAGCAAACAAAATCTTCACGGAAAAAAGCTTGCGCAAATTCATAAGCTCCGTAAGTGCCTATTACTAAAGCAATAATCAATAAGGCCATACGCAAAGGAGTGTAAGGAGCTAACTTCTGTTTTACTTCAGGATAAGACTTGCCAAATATTTCCTTTTGTACGGAGGGAGCGGCTTCAAAAAGCTCGTGAAACCAACGCAAATCGGCTCTGACCTCTATAAGTCCGGCCTTGCAATTCTTCACTATACGCGACCAAAGCTTCTTGGAATAGCTTTGCCACACTCTTTCTCTTCCCTTGAAACCACTCTTGGCCATGGTAACTCCGTTGTTTGCTTTTTCTTATTTTACGCGCAAGAAGACAGAATCGTCAGCTTCTTTCGCTTTCACTCGACCAATTACGGCCGGAGCTCCCAAGAACTCTGGCAATAATTTTATAAGCTCAGATACTTTTTCCTCCGCTATTGCAATTAAAAGACCGCCAGAAGTTTGAGCATCGGCCATTAAACCGAGTATAGGTTCAGCAACTTGGCCAATTACTTGCAAATAGGGCTTGATATAATTAAAATTGGCCGCTGAGCCTCCAGGCACATTTCCTCTCATATAGGCTCCTAAAGCGCCAGGCAGCAGAGGAATTGCTTCCGATTCAAACTCAAAAATAGTGTGCGAAGCTTTAGCCATTTCCAGGCTATGTCCCAATAATCCGTATCCAGTTACATCTGTACCGGCTTTGGCTCCCACCTTTACCATAGCCTGGGAAGCCTCCTTATTGAGCATTTCCATAGAGCGCATCACCCACTCAAGTTCATCGGGACTAATGTCTCTGAATTTGTGAGCAGTATTTAAAACACCAGTTCCCAATGGCTTAGTTATAACTAAAACATCGCCAGGGTGAGCGCCGTCTTTACGCACCATTTTTTCAGGATCGATTAAACCTGTCACAGCTAAGCCAAATTTAGGCTCGGAATCTTCTACCGTGTGGCCTCCAGCCATAACGGCTCCGGCTTCCAACACTTTTTCCAAACCTCCCTTAAGAATAAGACTCAGCATCTCAACCCCCATAGTTTTCATGGGAAAGCAAGCTACATTCATAGCTGTAAAGGGAGTGCCACCCATAGCATAAACATCGGAAAGGGCGTTGGCTGCCGCAATACGACCAAAGCGCAGCGGATCGTCTACTACAGGAGTAAAAAAGTCAATCGTTTGCACCAAAGCTTGATGCTCGTTAAGCTTAACTACCACAGCATCATCACCGCTGCTCTGACCAGCTAAAGCCCTACTATCTAACGGATAGTTGACTTTTTTGAGCAATTTTTCCAAGTCTTTAGCCTTGATTTTTGCCGCACAACCAGCGCAAGAGCACATTTGTGTAAGTTTCATTTCTTTTTGTTCAACATTATTTTCCATAACAGCCACACCTTTTCATGCGTTATACAACTATATATAGCGACAGTGTTGTTTGCCGAAACTTACACTTTTACCTACCGAACGCCAAAGTAACTAAGTTACAATGCAATCCCACCAGTGTATTGGACTAGAACTCAAAACTGTAACGTATGTAGAAACCGTTAGTATCGATTTTAGGCCCTTCCGTGGGTGTCTTCCACTCATAATTAAGCATCAGACGTCTTTCTTTTTTGCGGCTGAAATAATAATTAACTCCCAAAACATAACGCATAGAAGCGTTGACGTCATCATCAAAAATATCATTGCTACAAATATCTAAATTGGGATCGAACCAATCAATAAAACATACTAAATCGATATTTTTATTAACAGTATAAGCGGAGCCTACATACCAACCTAAGGAGCGGCTTTTTATTTCATCGAGGCCATTATAACCATTACTGTAAATAGCTTCAGAATCTAAACGAAGGTTATCTGTTTTAAGCTGGTAATCTATACCGAAACGCTGTATAGGCAAAGAGTGAGAATTAGATAAGCTATGTTGCCCTATCAATGCTGAGGCACCTAAGGTCGAATGTTTAGAAAGGCGTTTGATACCACGCACAAAAATATCATTATCGGCACTGGTAAAACGATGCTCGTTATGATCATTCATTATACCAAGCATAAGCTGATCGCCATCTTTGTTGGTAAATTCAAAGCTGGCTCCCCAAGCTCGGCCAAGATAGAGCGAATCGGTTACGGCACTAGCATTGCAAGTCAGATATTTGCTACTTGATTGCGATTTTTCGATACCAAAGCGAGTCTTAAAACGCCCCAAAGTAACCTTTGCCCCTTCACCTAAAGGCACATTAGCATAGCAGTCGAGCAATTCTATTTTTTTCTTATCGAAACGATAGCGAGCTTTAGTATAGAACTTAAAGTCGTCTTTTAAATATTGAGCATTAAGCTCAAATTGCGGCAACAATTTATTAGTTTCATACATTAATGTGTCGCAACCGCTAATATCATTATTAACAATAGTGGGATATTCGTCGTTGGAATACTCCAATTCAACCTTACCACCTATTTTCCACTGCCCTTTAGAAGATTGCGACGACGGATCTGAAGATGTTTTATTAGAGCTTAGGCTGTCAAGATTTCCTTTATCTTCAGGCAACTCAATTTCAGCTTGGTAATCTTCTTGGGTTATTACGTTTTTATCATTTTCCATAGAAGTTTCTGGGGCTACATTCGCACCGGAGTTTGTGCTATCAATTCCAGTAAAAGCCTGAACTTGCGAAATTTGCTGACCGCTCACCAAAGTAAGACCATTTTCTGCAGGCTCAGATGACAAGGCTGGACTTACTTGACACAAAGTTCCTGCGGCCAATAAAAATGCTATTTTGACAAAACGTGAAACCATAACCATAACCTGGCATACTTTTTCGCAAAAAAAATAATTACCTGCACAATTAAACAAGCTAAATTAGTATAAATACAACATTATCGACTACTTTGCAAGGGTGAACAGCGTATAAACTCGAAGTATGGCCGACTATGACAAACACTTTTCCTGTAACAGAATTGCGCTGCTCGCTTTGTCAGCGCAGCTATAGCCCCGACACTTTCCGTTATACTTGCGAAGACTGCGGTAACGACGGAATTTTAGAAGTTTTATACGACTATGAGCAAGCGGCTAAAAAACTTCAGCCCGAGCAACTTAAAAATTGCAATTTGACCGGCTTAGCCCGTTGGGCTCCCGTATTGCCTCTGCATAGCGCGGAGAATCTTCCTCCTCTGCGCGTAGGCCAAACTCCTTTCTACAACGCCAAACGCTTAGGCAAAGTATTAGGCTACGAAAATCTTTTTATAAAAGATGATGGTCAAAATCCCACCGGATCTTTAAAAGATCGCGCCAGTGCTGTTTGCGCCGCTTCTGCCAAAGAGATGGGCTTAGATCTTATTACCGCTGCCTCCACTGGCAACGCTGCCTCTTCCCTTTCCGGCATGTGTGCTTCTATGGGTTTGAAAACTATTATTTTCGTCCCTGAAAGAGCTCCTAAGGCTAAAGTGGCCCAGTTGCTTATGTTCGGCGCTACCGTTTTATCCGTACGCGGTACTTACGATGACGCTTTCGAACTTTCTTTACAAGCTACCAAAGATTTTGGTTGGTACAACCGCAATACCGGTTTCAACCCCTACCTCTTAGAAGGCAAAAAGACTGCCGCCTTGGAGATCTGGGAAAATTGCGGTTATCAAGCTCCTGACTATGTAGCCGTCTCTGTAGGCGACGGATGCATTATCGGCGGTGTAGGCAAAGGCTTCTTAGATCTCAAACGCATGGGACTTATCGACAAATTGCCTAAACTTATAGGCGTACAAGCTCGCGGTTCTTCAGTGTTATCTAAGGCCTTCGCCAATGGTGACAAAGTAGTAGCCGAGCCCGACGCTGACACTTACGCCGACTCTATTAGCGTAGGTATGCCCAGAGCGGCCTCTTTAGCTTTGCGCGGCGTTCACCAATCTGGCGGCCAGTTTATCGTTGTCGAAGATGATGAGATTAAACAAGGCCAAGCCCTTTTAGCTGCCAATGCAGGCGTCTTTGCTGAGCCAGCCGGTGCCACTCCCATTGCCGGCCTTATTAAAGCCCGTAAAAATAATTTAATTCCTGCTGATGCTAAAGTTGTTGCTTTAGTTACTGGTAACGGTCTCAAAGATATCGACGGAGCTATGAAAGCTTTACATACTTCCGCCATTTCTATTGATCGCAATCCTGCCGAACTTAAAGAGACTTTACATAAAATCTTAGGTGTATAAAGCTTCTTAGGCTTTATCAAAGAGACCAAGCCCTTGGCAATAAAAAAAATTAAGCCAAGGGCTTTTTTGTGTAAAAATTGGAGCGTAGATTAAGCGTAAAACGGATAGACAAATTATGGCAAACAGCCGAGAAGGACAAAGAATGAAGCTGCAGAATAGGCGACGGATGTATATAGATAGGGCATTATCCATTGCGGAGGGAATTTATTCGACAAAATCGCATCGAGTCGGATAAGTTTGCCAATATGCCAGAATCCCTCAGTTTTTTTCGTGAGAAGTAAGTCAAGAGGTAGACTAAAGTGTCAGCACAAACAAACCTGAACCTGAGCCGCGTCGCCGATCAGATCAATGTTATTTTAACGCAAATTTTCCGCCAGTACGTTGCCCAGGGCAGCCCTACAAAATTAGGCGGCCTCAGATTTTTAGACGTAGAAAGTTCTAAGACTTTCGCTTTCGAAAAGACGGAAGTATCCGAAGACGGAAAAGGAAATGTCCTCCTCTTCTCCGCTCCTTATGCCAGTATCGACCAAGACAAAGAACCCACAGAAGTGACTGATAAAAAAGTTGTCGAAGCCGATGTGGTAGAGCGCGTGAAAAAAGAAGTTAAGCAAATTCTGAGTGCCGGCCCTCACGGAAATGATATTCAGTGCCTGATTGTCCGCCCTTCCAAGGACGCTGGTAAGAGTGATCGCTTCTTTATCGAAGTTGGATATTATATTCCCACTTCTGAGTGGCTTTCCGATGAGAATATAATCGCTTACGCTGAATCTCATCGCTTAGACAATATGCGTGACGCTTTGGTGCGCATTTTGGAAGAGAAAATTTTACCTATGGCTGACGGCATTATGCAATTCTTGATCCACAACTTGAGATCAATGAAGGCCGAAGCTTAAGCTAGCTTTTTGTTCTGTTAGCCTTACAAAGGCCAGACAAAAAAATAGACTCACGACAATGCCTATAAAAGGTTAGTTGTGAGTCTATTTTTTTCATTTTTTACTTAGCCGAATTTTGCTTTTTTTGACTGATTACAATAGTTAAAGATTGCCCATTAAACCATGTCTTAGCCACTCTTTTAATGTCAGACAAGCTAACTTTATCATAAGCGGCCAAATAATTTTCCGGATCCTGAAGTGTTTCTCCCCGGTCTTTATGCCAGCACAACCATTCAGCTTTTCCAGCTGGACTACTCCAGGCAACTTGCAATTTGCCTTTACAAGCGGAAATAGCCCGTTTCAGCTCTGCTTGAGAGGGGTTAGAGGCCAAGCGCTGTAACTCTTGACGCAAAATAGCCATCGATCGTCCTTGGTGTTCTTCTTTTATTTGTAAAGCGGCCAACCAAGCTGAGGCTCCTAGGCCAGCTGTCAAATCGTAAGTGACAGCGCGATTGCCAAGCTTTTCCAAATGAACGACTCTTAAAGGTAAGCGAGCACTGCTGTTGCCACCCAGAATTTGCAAAATTATCTTATAAGCAAAATAGTCAGGATGGTTTGAGCTGGGGCCAATATTACCGGCCAAAATAAGTGCACCTGGCTGTCTACTCTCTATATACACTTTCTTAGTTCCGGAAGAAAGCGAGGCCGCCACACGGCTGGTTATATTGGTATTTTTCACATCCAAACTATCAGACGGTTGAACAAAAGCACCAAACTGACACATTTTTTGTAATTCATCAGCTTGAACACAGCCAGAGAAACTCAACGATAAATTTTGGGGATTGGCTAACAAACGCAAATTTTGCATAAGCTCAGCCTGACTGAGCTCTACTTGATTTGCTTGTTCACTCTCTTTAGAAGCTGTTCGATTTATTTGCGAGGCAAAAACAGACAGTGCCTGGCTCCAATCGCTGGATTTTAAGCCAGCATTGCCACGCTTATATCTAGATAAAGCCCGCTCTACTTCCAGATGTTCAAATTGAGATTCTGCAAATACGGAATTGAGCAATTCTAAAAAGCGAGGCAATTGCTCACGTAAGCACCAGCCATCAATCATCACACCGTTATGATATTGCTGAAAATTCAAAGATATGCCTTCGCGCTCCACAACTTCGGCAAAAGGAACAGATATATCACCTTCTTTGATAAGATGGCGGCCTAACATTCCGGCAGCAGCTCGGCTGACTTCAAACCGACTACCTTCAGGAAAAGGCAAAAAGCCACGCATAACCACAATAGGCAAAGAATCGTCTGTCCAAACTTGCCAACTTATTCCGTTTGAGGACTTAAAGTGCTTGGCTGCGGAATCAGCATAATTTTTGTATTTGCTCTTTGTATCAGTCTGACTATTTGAACTGCTTGACGAATTTTCAGCTTCAGCAAAAACAGTACGCGGCCCCGGAGAAGCTTCCAAATTTCTCCAAAAATCGGCTCGATCTGAAATAAACTTTTGGGGCTCTTTAAGAGCCAATTTTCGCCAAAGTGAGCAAACATCTTCAACTCTAACTTTGGATATAGCTTCGGGAATAGAAATAACTACTCCGTTTTCTTTACCAGCACCCAATTCTTTAAAAAGTGAAAGACGATCACGATAATTTTGCCACAATTGGTAAAAATGGGCTGTCGCTCTACCCTTGGCCGCTTCCAAACGTCTTGTCACAAAACTCTCGTCTACCGGAGCAACCACAGCTTTTTCCAATAAACGTGCTACTTCCTGAGGCTCTACTTCCGGAGTGCAATGAGCTCCCACTACATACAGAGAGTCGCCAAAATCAATGTCATAGTTAATTTTAACTTGAGAAGATAAATTGTGGTCACGCAAAACTTTTTGCAAATAAGCTTCGGAACTGTCTGCCCAAAGAATATTCAATACTAACCAATTAGCATAATCGGCCGAATTAAATTTAGGAGAAGGCCAAGCCAACACTACCAAACCTTGGCCACTTTTATCTGTACACGCTTTCACTTTGGCAAAAGAAAGCACCTTTTGGGAAGAAGCAGCTTGGAGGCCATTTGCCTTGTGAAGCTCTTTTTGCTTTTGATAAACGGCTTCGCTTTGTCTTTCCCAAGCTTTTCTTTTTTCCAATAAATTTTGCCCAAAATGGCGTTCCAATCTAGCTGCAGCCAAATTAAAAGGTTCGGAAGTAATTAAATATACACAAGCTCGTCCAGGCACAAAACTATGTTTATAGAAGTCGACCAATTCTTTGG
>SFMI01000081.1 GCA_004554425.1 Candidatus Saccharimonadota bacterium
AAAGTTATTTCTGCATAGCTAAATAACTATACTTAGAGCGCAGGGCTGTAAAAGCTCTGCGCTTTTTGTTTGCCTTATTAAGTTGCATTACTAATATAAAAAATAAATGCCTAAATTAAACCTAAAAAGTGAAAAATGTTCATTAAATGTGATATAATAACGCGAAAGCTGCCTATGAAAGACATCTCAGCAGCAGAGAAAAGCTATACAGCCTTTTAGAGTAGGAGACAGAGGCTAGCAATGCGTTCTTTCAGTTATTCCAGGCCTTTAGGTAAAGAGGTCTGCAACATTTCTACGAACCTTTTCCGTCTTGTCAATGACGTCCACGAATCTAAGGGAAAGCAAGATGTTGTGGCGGACATTGCTCCTGCAGTTCTTGCCGATTTGCCTGTCAGCACCATTATTAAGAATGTGGAGTTCTTTTGTCAGCGTGCTTTAGGCGTAGAAGAGTTAAATGATGCCGAAAGGCAAGAACTCGAAGAAGAATTAAATGCTCCCGATTTTACGGATAAATATAATTCGGTTCCCAAAGATGTTGAGCTTACTCCTGAAGAAGAAAGAAAACTTCAGATCAGATTGTATGCCAAGGCATTTTTGCGCTTGCGTGAAGCTGAAAAATTTGAACTGTCAGTCGATTCTATAGTCGACTTGTATCGCTCGATCAATCCGCGTCAGAGTGATAATGGGGAAATTTGGCCTACTTATCGCGAGCAAAGTTTCGCTTATGGATCCTCTATGGATCACGATAATGGAGCTCGTTATTTGCAAGTTCAGAGCAGCGGTTTCCCTCTCTTTGCTATAAATGGCAACGAGTTTAAAGGTGGCACGATCATTATGCAAGCCATTTCTGCTCGCGATGTCAGATTGGCTTTGTCTGATGCTTGTAAGAGCTTCTTAGAAGTGTCTGAATATTACGATCCTTTAGTGCTTATTCCGCGCTTCATTGTAGATTTCTTATGTGTAAGTCCCTTTAACAGTTCCTTTGGTAACTTACTGGTGGCGCAATTATTGCTGATGATTCTTTTAGCTAAGAGCGGTTATCCGGTTTATCGTTATATAAGTTACGATTTAGTCTCTGAGCGCTTAGGTGGCAACGATTATTTCAACTCTGCTTTCCGCGAAAGTATCAGCGGCTGGCATGTTGGTAATAACGATTATGTGCCTTTCACTGAGTATTGCTTAAAACATCTCTCTTTGGCTTTTCGTTATTTCTTCTATCGTTTGCTTCCCTTAGGCGGACGCGATCGTAAAGCCAAATGCATTAAAGCTCTTTTCTACAATGATGAAGTCTTGCTTACCAAGAGTGCGATTCACGATTTGTGTTACGAAATTAGCGTACCTACTATCGAATCTGTATTAGGAAAACTCAGTGGAGAATCAGGCTTCCTGGAAAAAGTAGGTAAAGGGCGCAATACCGCTTATAGAAGGCGTGAAGGCGCAGTGGATCATTCCGAATTTAATTACGAGCCTTTGCTTTAGCTTCAGTTTTTAGTGCTATGTAAAAAAGGCAAAAAAATTCCGCACCACTAGAAGTGGTGCGGAATTTTTTTGCTTTTATGAACAGCACTCTGTTGCTCAAACTCCCAATTTGGAAATCCTCCTTGAGAGCTTGAACGACAAGTTAGAACTTGCCACCCAATAGGGCCAGCAATACGCCTGCAGCTACAGCGGAGCCAATAACGCCGGAAACGTTAGGTCCCATAGCGTGCATGAGCAAGAAGTTGCGGGGATTGGTTTCTAAACCGACTTTATTAACTACACGAGCAGCCATAGGTACAGCGGAAACACCAGCAGCGCCGATTAAGGGGTTGATAGGATCTTTACTGCATTTGTTCATAAGCTTGCCTAAAAGTACGCCGGAGGCGGTACCTACGCAGAAAGCGATAAGACCTAAAAGCAAGATGCCCAAAGTTTCGGGAGTGAGGAACTTATCGGCAGCTAATTTAGAACCGACGGCGGTACCTAACATGATGGTAACGATGTTGCACAGAGCGTTTTGCATAGTATCGGACAATCTGTTGACAACACCACATTCACGGGCCAAGTTACCAAACATCAGAGCGCCCATAAGAGGAGCGGCCGAAGGCAACAAGAGAGCGCATAGTAAGAGCACTACCAAGGGGAAAACGATCTTTTCTGCTTTGGAAACGGGGCGCAATTGACGCATAACGATATTGCGCTCGGACTCGGTCGTGAGGGCCTTCATGATAGGAGGCTGGATAATGGGCACCAAAGCCATATAAGAGTAAGCTGCTACAGCGATGGAACCGAGTAAATCAGGTGATAGTCTGCTGGTAAGGAAGATAGCCGTGGGGCCGTCAGCTCCTCCAATAATACCAATAGAAGCGGCATCTTTAAGATTGAACTGAATGAAAGGTACGCACTGGGAAAGTACCAAGGCACCAATCAGAGCGAAGAAGATACCAAATTGAGCAGCGCCGCCCAAGAGAGCTGTACGCGGGTTGGCAATTAGAGGGCCAAAGTCGGTCATAGCACCTACGCCCATGAAGATGAGCAGAGGGAAGAGACCAGTTTCGATACCGGCATTGTAAATTACATGCAAGAAACCGCCTGGTTCGGCGATACCAGCGTTGGGAATATTGGAAAGTAAACCGCCCATACCGATAGGCAGAAGCAGCAAGGGCTCAAATTCTTTGACTATAGCCAAATAAATGAGCAATAAGCTGACGCAAATCATAATGAGCATCTTGAAGCCTTCAGCTGTAGCGAAAGCGGAAAGACCGGTAGATTCCCAAATGATTTTGGCACTTTCAGAAGCGGATTTTACTTCGGTAGCGTCTTTAGCAGCGGCCGCAGGAGCGTTTTCTTCTACTTCAATAACGGTAGCTTCTACCTCAGGCTGAGCAGCTGGAGCAGACTCTTGCACTTGGGCGTCGCCAGGATTGGCAACAGCTTCCGGTTTAGAAGCAGCGCCGTCTTCTTGAGCAGCGTCAGTCTGACTAGGAGCGGCTACTTCGTCATTATGAGCATTTGCTGTTGCTTCTTGAACAGTAGCAGTGTCTTCAACTTGAACAGTCTCTTCAGGAGGAACAGGTTGAGAACCGTCCTGAGGATAGACGGAAACGTCTACGCTTTCAGTTTCGGTAGGCGCGGCGCTAGGCTGAGCCGTTTGGGGAGCTGGGCTCTGAGCATATACGGGAGAATGCAAAGCCAGCAGTAGGGTAACTGCTAACAAAACTTGCAAAAGCTTACCCATATAAGCCAATTTGTTGGCGTGGGAATTACTTTTTGAATGCATCTTTACCTCACTCGACATAGGCTACGATAGAGTCTGCAGTAATGAGATCGCCGGGCTCTACTTCGATGGATTTTACGGTACCGGCATAGTCGGACTTAATTTCCATTTCCATTTTCATGGCTTCGATGATCAGCAGGGTTTCGTCTTTTTTAACTTGAGTGCCAGGGCCAGCAATAATACGAATTACAGTGCCGGGCAAAGGAGAGGTAATAGCTTTGGTCGAGCCGGAAGCGGCAGGAGCGGCAGCAGGAGCTGCGGCAGGAGCAGCAGCGGCGGCGGCAGGAGCAGCAGTGGCAGCGGCGGCAGGAGCAGCAGCGGCGGCGGCAGGAGCAGCAGTGGCAGCGGCGGCAGGAGCAGCGGCACCGGCTTCTTGGACGGTGTAACCGTAATCTTTACCATTTACTAAGACGCGACCGTTTTGTACGGTGACATCATAAGCGCTACCTTGTAAGTTGATCTTGAGATGCTCAGGCACTTTAGCCAAAGCCACGGCGGGAGCGGCAGCAGGAGCGGGAGCGGCTTTCTTCTCTTCTTTGTAGCGCACGTTGACGTGGCCTTTGCCCTTGAGGAAGAAGATGCCTTTTTCAGCGCAAGCGGAGACGATGAAGAGATTCTCTTCGGTAAGAGGTAAGTTGTTATCAACCAACTTCTTCTTAATAGTAGAGACTTTCTTGCTTTCGTCGGCGTCGTTGATTTCCAAGACGGGGCGAGTATTGATGGGCAAGCCGAGTTGCTCGGAAGCCAACTTTTGCAATTCCGGATCGGGAGCAATAGGAGTTTTGCCAAAGTAGCCAAGTAACATGCGGCCGTAACCGTCGGTAATCTTTTTCCAAGGGCCGTTTTTAACGTTGCTGTAAGCTTGCTGAATGTAGAACTGAGAAACGGGAGTTACGGAAGTTCCGAAACCGCCTCTGCGGACGCATTCGCTCATAGCTTCGACTAATTTGGGGAAGAGATGGAGCTCGTTGTTATCGCGCATCATCTGAGTATTGGCAGTTAAAGCACCACCAGGTACGGGGCTCCAAGGAATGATGGGCAAGACGGCCTGGCTTTCGGGAGGCAATAAGTACTTGCTCATGCACTCTTGGCTAATACGCTCAGCTTCACGTACTTTGTCGATATCGACGTCGAGAGCATATTCGGTGCCGCGGAAATTGTGCCACATAGTTAAAATGTCGGGCTGAGAGGTACCGCCAGACATGGGCTGGATGGACAAGTCGATAGCGTTGGCGCCGGCTTCGATAGCGGCCATATAACCGGTAATGCAACCGTCGGCAGTGCAGTGAGAGTGGAAGTCGATATAAGCATCGGAACCTAAGATAGCACGGGCTCTCTTAATGGTTTCATGCACGACGCGGGGAGGAGTAGTTCCACTGGCGTCTTTAAAGCAAATGCTGTCAAAGGTAATTCCGGCGGCTAAAATTTTGCGCAGGATGCCTTCATAAAAATCGGGGGTGTGAGCACCGGTAAGCCCCGGAGGCAAACCCATCATAGTGATGGTAACTTGGTGCTTTAATCCGGCTTCGACGATGCAACGTCCACTGTATATTAAGTTCTCCACGTCGTTTAAAGCGTCAAAGTTACGGACGGTAGTTACGCCGTGTTTTTTGAACAGCTGGGCGTGCAATTTAATAAAATCGCTGCACTGGCTGGTGAGGCCTACTACGTTGACGCCGCGGGCCAAAGTTTGCAAATTGATATCCGGACCCATCAAGGTGCGTATTTCGTCCATGGCAGTGAACGGATTTTCGTTGCAATAAAAAACTTTGGATTGGAAAATAGCGCCGCCGCCGTGCTCAAACCACTTGATGCCGGCGTCTTTGCAAGCTTCCATGGCGGGCAAGAAGTCTTTATTTAAGACTCGAGCTCCGTAACAGGACTGGAAACCGTCGCGGAAGGCGGTACACATGAAATCGATAATTTTTTTACCCATATCTACTCCTTGAGGGCGTTGCTAAAAAAAGGGCTAAATTTTTGCTCTATCTTACGGGAAGGCCAAACTCACGCTGAGCTATAGCGATAACGGCGGCAATCTTATCATTGTCGGAAACCGTTTCGACCGCAGCAGCTTTAGCGGCAGCAGAAGGTGCAACTACAGGCTTGGCAGGCTTTTTAGGCACAGCGGCAGGCTCTGGAGCATACTTACGTACCAATCCGCTGGTCCATCCGGTGATGCAGACCAAAAGGATTAAGAATAAGAATACCACGAGCACACCGATAACTGTTACGATTAGACCTTGAACTATCATAAACTCACAAAATCGGGCAAAGCTCAAACTCACCCGACTTCCTTTCGGTAAATTCCTCTGCGGGGTTTTAGGTAAAATTGAATAAATCCTGCTCAATAGGTGATTCTTGATAAGTGCCAAAGGACAGATAAATAAGAGTTTTGATTAAGGAGCAGCTTTGTGAAGATTGAAATTTTGCCTATTATAGATTCAACCAACTCAGAAATGAAAAGGAGAGCTCAAAAGGTCAAGCTTGAAAGTGAATTTGTACTTATGGCCAACGAGCAAACTCATGGGCGCGGTCGCGGTGAGCGCACTTGGAATTGTCGTTCGGGAGAGAGCTTGGCGGCCAGCTACTGGATTGAATTGAGTGCTCAAGAAGGGGTGGGCTTTAAGTGGGCTTCGTCTTTACCTTTAATTGTTGGTTTGGCAATGGTAAAAGCTGCTCAAAAGCGTTTAATTAGTTTGGGACGTAATAAAGAAGAATTGAGCAAAATAGGCTTAAAATGGCCCAACGACGTGCTTGTTAAAGGTCAAGGCAAACTAGCCGGCATTCTCTGTGAATTGGTGCATAACCGTTTTAATTTTGGAATCGTTGCCGGTATTGGTGTAAATTTGCAAGATAGTGAAGGTGCGCTGCACAATTTACCGCGCCCAGCATCTGTATGGTCGGAAGTATTTCAGGATAATTGGAAGGCTAAAGAAGCTTGCGAAGACATAGGTTGCGAGCTGTTTAACTTAGTAAAACGTTTAGCGGTCGATGGTTTCACCGCTCTAGCTGGAGAGTGGTACGATCATTGTTTGCATAAAGAATTAGATACTGCTGTCATAGTAGGCTTATCTCCTAAAGACTCCGATTTTAATGAAGGAAGCGTTTGCTTCGGAGATAAGGCTTCAAATGTGTCTGCTACTCAGGGCCTAAAGGTTGGCAAAACTGTCGGTTTAGGTGAACATGGCGAACTTTTACTCCTCTCTGGTGAAGGTCAAATAGTTACAATTACTATTGGCGATGTGTCATTTTAGTGAATTTGCACCTTAGCTTTAATTTTTAGCTTTCACTCAAAACTAAAGCTAAAAAGACCTTGCATCAGCAGGCAGGGGTTGCTTTCAGTTATAATAATATTGTGACAAGATCATTTTTTTATTGAAGTGAGGAAAAGATCACTTTATGGCCAGAGCTGAAAGAATTACTTTGCAAGAGGCGTCCGAATTAAGCGGCGTGTCCATTCCTACTATTTATAGGCGCATTAGAAGTGGTGAATTGCGAGGAGCTATTTGTATTGACGCTGGTGGCAAACATTGGGAGCTTTTTAAGAGCGATTTGCCTAAGCTGACGTTAAAACGTAAAAAGCGATCCACCGAAGCTCTGCCTGCCGTTCCAGTTGCTCAAGAGATAAGCTTAACAAGTATAGAAGAGGCTGCGCCGACAACTGAACTTCCTGCTGTTGATACAATTGTAACTGAGTCTGAACTATTGGCAGAGCCTCAGACGGATACTGGCGCCAATAACATGGTAGAATTTTCAACATTCCACAAATTATCAGTTGAAAATGAAGTATTAAAAGCTCGTTGCGCCGATTTGGAAGACAGACTGAAACATTTGCGCGAAGAGCTAGACTCGGCTAAAGATGATGCCTCCTACTGGCGCGGCCGCTGGGAAGAGATCAGTCTCAATTTTGAAGCTTTGCGCAAAATGTTGGAAGATAAAAATAGTGAAGATCAGGAGCTTATTTGGGAATTGCGCGGCCAAGTAGCCGATTTGCAAGACGAGCGCTTAGAGAATGAACAAGCTGCTCCAGCTGAAGTTGCTAAAGTGGAAGAATATAGCGTGCCTAATGTAGAAGAAGAGCAAGTTCAACTGGATAGTTTCCCTACAGCTACTTATCAAGCTTTCGAAGATGAACCTAGAACAACTGCGGAAATTTTGTACGATCC
>SFMI01000082.1 GCA_004554425.1 Candidatus Saccharimonadota bacterium
AAATGATCAACTGTTTATTAACAGCATGTTGATTAATAGTTATTTAAGTCTTTCTTTTAGGTTGTTCAGCGGAATTTTGTAAAGCTCGTCGTCCAAATTGGTTTCGACTTTTCTATAAGCATGGATTACTGTGGTGTGATCTCGTCCGCCGAATTGAGCTCCTATTTCAGGGTAGCTAGCTCCTGGTACCATTTCTTTGCATAAATACATGGCTAGTTGCCTGGGTTTTACGATTCTTTGATCGCGTCTGGAACTTATTAAATCTTTTTCCGAAATTTGAAAATATTCGCACACTACTTTCTTTATTTCGTTGATATCGACTTTCTTATCTTTATTGTGATTCAAAAGTTCTTTGAGAGCTTCTTTAGCATTATCTAAAGTCAGATCTTTTTTCATAATGCTACAGTAAGTAATAACGCGTATCAAAGCTCCTTCGAGTTCACGGATGTTAGAATCGAATTCTGAAGCTATGTAGTTTAGAATGCTATCGTTGATATTTTTATCTAAACTGGCTGCCTTTTGTCTTAGGATAGCTACTCTAGTATCGAGATCCGGAGGCTGAATATCAGCGATCATGCCCCATTCAAAACGACTGCGCAATCTGCTCATGACTGTGTTCATCTGTTTTGGAGGACAATCGCTAGAAATAACTATTTGCCTATTAGAGCGTTTCAGAGCATCTATGGTTTGGAATAATTCTTCTTGAGTACCAGGTTTGCCGATAATGAAATGTATATCGTCTATTAAAAGAACGTCTACATTACGAAACTTATCGCGAAAACGCTGATTAGTTCCTGAAGCTAGAGATTCCATAAATTCATTAGTAAATTGCTCTGCTGATGTATAGAGTACTTTTAAATTAGGGTTGGTTTTTACTATGCTGTTGCCAATGGCGTTAATTAAGTGAGTTTTTCCTAATCCTACGCCGGAATAGAAGAACAAAGGATTATAAATAACGCCTGGTGACTGAGCTACAGCTTTAGCTGTGGCAGCTGCTATGCTGTTATTGGAACTAGTAACGAAGTTTTCAAACAGCAAATTTTCCTGAAGATTGCTGTTCCATTCCGTTTTTTTGCTATCTTTTATAGAAGCCGAAACTTGAATTTCCGCTTTTGGTTCGGACTTTATTTGGCTTTTTATTTCCTTACTAGTTTCTTTCCTTTTGATTACGGGAGGTAGCTCTGCAATGTCGTTCTTTTTCTCTTCTGCGTTTTCTTTGGGAAGATTTGGCTTGCTATCATCATTAGTTTCTACTTGACCTATAACAAATTCTATTTTTATAGATTCGCTATTAAAGCAAGCTTTTAGAGAAGCTAATATACGTTCAAGTCTATCTGCTTTTTTCAGAAAATCTCTCATAAACTTATTGGGAGTAACTATTGTTAAGGTATCTCCGTTTAAGTCTTTGGGAGAACATTGCTCTAAGAAGGTATTTAAAGGGCTTTCCGTTTCGGATAAAAATTCGCGCCATAAAATACTTAGGCACTCAGCCGAAACAGCTTGATTAGCCATACTTATCCTCCGTTGAAAGTTCAGTCAAGAAAATATGTTTCTTGTTTTAATAAAAAAAACATTGATTTTACTTGGTCTGAGTTTTTATTTCGCAAATATAGTGAAATCGGCCGTTTGTTTTTAGGCAAATAACGGGCTGTTTTTCTTAGCTGCTTTCTCTCTTCCTTTAGAAAAAAAACAATTTTAATGAACTGTTTTATAGATATTTTATTAACATTTCCACAAATTAACTTATTAAACTGTGGATAACTAATAAAAAATCTGTATTTTCAGAATTTATTGCATATAACAACATGTTTATAACAACAAAATTATCAACATTATCAACAAGTTATTAACAAAACAAGTCAGACGTTTGTTAGGTTATCCACAGAGTTGCATAATTTTTTACACAATTTGCCACATATTCTTTATATAAAAATAACGTATAATAAAATTATGCACAGTTACTTTCACAAAAATAGTATTTTTATCTTATATTTAGCAGTTATATAGCGTTTTTGTCTTATTTTATATAGTAAAATGTTCTGTTGATAACCTGTGTATATGTTAATTAAAATCACTATTTGGCCCACTTTCTATGCATATAGATTTGTTTGACAAACTTGCAAATGAGCATTATACTGCTATAGCTCTAGTATTAGGGTTTTTTTAGTGTTCTCTGAAGGCTTGAAAATACAGCAGAGTCACTTTGAAACAGCCGCCGGCGCAGTTGTCGTGTTTTTGTTAGTTCGGCACAAGGGACGCTTGGAGCGGCTCTGAGTTTTTTGGAGGAATTAAAACAATGAAGCGCACTTTTCAGCCCCACCGCAAATACAGAAAGGTAAAGCACGGATTTTTCGCTAGAATGGCCTCTTCTTCCGGTCGTAACGTTTTAGCTCGTCGTCGTGCCAAAGGCCGCAAGCGTATCTGCGCCTAATTAAGGAATGATAACTTTAACCAGGTCGAAAGATTTTGATCGTATTTTTCGGCATGGAAGTTCTGTAAGTTCCTCAGAAGTAGTTATTTACGCGCTTAAGCGTTCTAAAGGCAAGTTTTCCCAGCCGCGGGCTGCTTTTTGTGTGAGTAAAAAGTTCGGCAAAGCGGTGGCGCGCAACCGGGTTAAAAGGCGCCTTAGGGAAGTCTACCGTTTGAACGAAGGAAAGCTGGATACTCAATGGGATGTGATTCTTTTAGCCCGTCAGGGAGCTGCTGTTGTTCAGTTTGCTCAGCTGGAGAAGAAGTTCCTGAGTCTGTGCCGCAGAGCCGGGATTCTCAAGGAAGTTCCAAGGATCCCGGAAACGGTGAGCCCGTAAAAGCGAGTCTTGCCGCTCGCGGTGCCAACCTTCTTATAAAAGGGTATCAGTTTATATCTCGTTACACTCCCGCTGTATGTCGGTTTCGTCCTACTTGTTCCGAATATACACGTCAAGCTATTCTCAAATATGGATTTTGGCGTGGCGGTCTCATGGGAGCTTGGAGAATACTGAGATGTAACCCTTTTAATCGCGGCGGTTACGATCCGGTACCTTAAATATCGACTGCGAGAGTATTTAATCGATGATTGATTCCATTGCTAATTTGATGCTTGTTTTGTTGCGAGGCATCGAGAGCGTCACAGGCTCCTACGGATTAGCTATTGTCATTTTTGCTGTTATTGTCAGACTTGCTCTTTATCTTCCGACTAAACAACAGTTTCAGTCTATGAAAGAAATGCAAGAAATTCAGCCTGAATTGCAAAAGTTGCAAGAGCGCTACAAAGATGACCAAAATATGCTACAGCAGAAGCAAATGGAATTCATGCGCAATCATAATGTAAATCCTTTAGCCGGATGTCTTCCTATGCTGGTTCAGATGCCGATTTTGTTTGCCATCTGGAGAGCCATTATGATGGAGCAGCGTATCTTTGAAAATGCCTACTTCATGTGGATTTATCCCGGATCTTTGCAGAATTTATTCCCTGATTATTTAGCTTCTAGTTTAGCCGGTCGCGATCTCCCCATGATCCTTTTTTATGGTCTGACCATGTACCTGTCTATGCGACTTACCCCCAATTCTAATGCCCAAGCGGCTGGTCAGCAGAAGCAAATGGCCGTCATTATGACGATTATGTTCTCATGGATGATGTGGGCTTACAGATGGCCTTGCGCTTTGATTATGTATTGGAGCGTGTTCTCACTTTTAGGTATAGTCCAGCAGGCGGCAATTATGAGATCGTCTCTATCTGGAAAAACTGCAGTAGCTGCCGAAGGTGCAAGCAAAGAATCAGTTAAAGGCGGCAATTAGTAAAAGGTTCTGTTTTGGGAGGTTTAGCTGATGGCATACGATAAAGACTACGAAGAAAACAACTTAGAAGTTGCTGATGAATTTGACGAAGATGATGATCCTATAGCCGATATTCTCTATGAAATCGTCACTCGTATGGGATTTGAAGATGTAGATATTGAGTGGGAAGAGCGCAGCGATCACACCAGATATTTCGTGGAAGGCGAAGGTTTGGGCGTTCTGATCGGTCGCCACGGAGCAACTTTGGAAGCTTTGCAATATCTCATCGGAGTTATTAACTCTCGCCAAGATTTAGTAGAGCACAAAATTATTATAGACATTGAAGGCTACCGCGAGCGTCGTGAATGCAGCTTGCGTGCTCAGGCTCACGAAGAGGCTTTGATAGCTGTTCGTGAAGGACAAGAGATTGTACTTGAGCCTATGCCCGCTTGTGATAGACGCATTATCCATGTTTGTTTGCACAGTGACCCTACTGTAGAAACTTACTCGGAAGGTGTAGAGCCTGAGCGTTGTGTGGTAATTAAGCCTTTGATTCGATAAAGGTTTACAATTAGTGAATTATTCACCTTTAGATACAATTGTAGCAACGGCCACTCCTCCAGGTCTGGGAGGGGTGGCCATTGTGCGTATTAGTGGTTCTGAAGCTTTGTCTATACTTAAAATGGCCGTTAAAAATGGTCAGCAAAAAGTTTGGCAAGCTAGGCGTATGTATTATTGTGAAATAATAGATGAATATGGCCAAACAATAGACAAAGCTTTAGCTGTATATATGCCTTCTCCTCACTCTTACACTGGTGAAGATGTAACAGAAATTCACTGTCACGGTGGCAGTGTTTTGGCTAGTGTAATTGTAGATATATGCTTACATTACGGAGCCCGTTTAGCTCAACCGGGAGAATTTACTTATAGAGCTTTTATGGCCGGCAAATTAGATTTGGCTGAGGCTGAATCTGTTTTGAGCTTAATTGAAGCTAAGTCTAAGAGCGCGGTAGTTTTGGCTGCTAATAACTTAAATGGAGCTTTTTCCGAATCTTTGGATAAGCTTCGAAGTGATATTTTGGATTTAATAGCTCAATATGAAGCTGAAATTGATTACGGTGACGAAATAGCCGCTTCTGATGTGTCACTAATTAAAGACAAATGTCAGACATTTCTTAAATTTACTGATTCTTTGCTTTGTAGAGCCAATGAAGGACGTGCTTTAGCTGAAGGTCTGGAAACCGTTTTAGTAGGTCCTCCTAATGCCGGCAAGTCTACGCTGTGGAATGCTCTTATTGGACAAGATAAAGCTTTGGTGACTCCTTATCCTGGCACTACTAGAGATCAGCTTGAAGATTACGTCTACGTTGACGGAGTGATGCTTCACTTGATAGACACGGCTGGAATGCATGAAGCTCAAGATCCTGTAGAACAGCTGGGCATAAAAAAGACTGAAGCGGCTTTAGAAAAAGCAGAATTAGCTGTCATCGTTCTTGATTGTAGCATTGACATAGAGTCTGACTTCAAAAAGATTATGTCAGACATATCAGAACGAGCCACGAAAAACGATGATTTCAAGGTTTTAGTGGTTTTGAATAAGTGTGACTGTGGTATAAAATTGACGCCTAAGTCTGTCACTGAAACTTTTGGCTTCAAACATATTTGCCAAGCTAGTCTAAAATTTTCTGATGGCTTAGAAGATGTTAAAAAAAATATCGCTCAATTATGTTGTCCTCTTTTAAGTTCGGATAAAGCTGCTTTAAGTGTGAATCAACGTCAACGTCAGGCCCTGACAAAAGTCAGAGAGGCTTTGTTGAGTCTAAATTCAGGCGTTGAGTCGAATGTGCCATGCGATTGTTTGCTTTTAGATTTGCACAATTGTCTGACAGCTTTGAATGAGTTGACAGGACATGATGTCAGTGAAGATATTTTGGATAGAGTTTTTTCTAAGTTCTGTTTGGGCAAGTAATACTTAGGCTTTGCTTTTTCTAAGGGAGATTTTTTTAATTATATGCAAAAATTTGATGTAGCTGTTATTGGCGGTGGCCATGCCGGAGTTGAAGCGGCTTTGGTTTGTAGTCGTCTAGGCTGCAGAACGGCCGTAATTACTTCCAATCCTCTCAAGATAGGTGTTATGCCTTGTAATCCTTCTATAGGTGGTCCGGCTAAATCCCATTTAGTACGAGAAATAGATGCTATGGGCGGAGAGATGGGCCGAGCTATAGATGATGTGTTTATTCACATAAGGCGTCTTAATACTGGCAAAGGTCAAGCTGTTCAAGCTTTAAGGGCCCAAGCTGATAGACCGCTTTATAATCAGCGCATGGTTAAAGCGGTTCATGAGGCTGACAATGTGACAGTAATTGCTGACACTGTTGTCAGTATTGTGTCAGACGATAATGTTATAAAAGGTTTGGTAACTGCTTCCGGTCTCAATATTGAATGTGGCGCTATAGTAATATGTACCGGTACCTTTTTAGCTGGTGCTTTGCATTTAGACAAGTTTACTTTGCCTGGTGGCCGGGCTGGTGAAGCTCCTGCTTTTGGTTTGAGCCACTCTTTACGTAGTTTAGGATTACAGCTGGGACGTTTGAAAACGGGCACTTGTCCCCGACTCCATCGTGACACTGTCAATATTGATGGTCTTGACATTTTGCCTTGCACGTCAGAACCTCTGAAATTTTCTGACATGTCACCAGACCCAGATTTCACTAAACCTACTGTCAATTGTTATATAACTCGCACTACGGAAGAAACCCGCCGGGCAGTTATGAACAATTTGGATCGCTCCCCTCTTTACGATGGCTCTGGAGCTATTACCGGCATAGGCCCTCGTTATTGCCCTTCATTAGAAGATAAGTTTGTCCGTTTTCCTGATCGTAAAGTCCATTTAGTATTTCTAGAGCCGGAAGGTATAAATGCCAAAGAGATATATTTGCAAGGCGTTTCTACTAGTATGCCCTTAGATGTTCAGTATGCTATGGTACATAGTTTGCCTGGCTTAGAAAAAGCGGAAATTATCAGACCTGGGTATGCAGTGGAATATGACTATGTCTTGCCGACGCAACTTGACTTTTCTTTAGGTGTCAGACATATCAAAGGATTGTATTTAGCTGGTCAAATAAATGGCACTTCTGGATATGAAGAAGCTGCCGCCCAGGGACTTATCGCCGGTCTCAATGCTGCCAGATATCTCGATAATCAAGAGCCGTTTATTGTGCGCCGCGATCAAGGCTACATAGGTGTGCTTATAGATGATCTCGTTTGCCGCGGCACTAAAGAGCCCTATCGTATGCATACTAGTCGTGCAGAATATCGTTTGCTTTTACGCGAAGATAATGCTGATGATCGCTTTACACCTCAAGCTAAAGAGATGGGCATTATTAGTGACAAACGTTGGGAAAAATATCTGTCGTTTAAATGTCAGGCTCAACAAGAGATTGAAAGATTGCGACATAAACATTTAAATTTAGATTTAGCTACTAAGTTAAGTCAAGCTTGTGGCAGTAAAATTGAGCCAGGTCCAGCTTTGTCAGAACTATTACATCGTCAGGATGTGTCTTTGTCAGTAATACGTCAGTGTGAAGGCCTTGAGCCTTTTGAATTGCGTTTAAGCGAAAAAATTGAAGCGGC
>SFMI01000083.1 GCA_004554425.1 Candidatus Saccharimonadota bacterium
CTAAACAATTTACAAGAGAAGAAGATTAGTAGCTTCTCTGCTCAAATAAAAAATATACGCGGCGAAGTAATTGAGCTCTAATTAAAAATAACAAAAAGCCTCTATATTTCCAAAATTTTGGAGATATAGAGGCTTTTTTGTATAAAGGCAAGCGGCCGACAAAAAGCCGACCGCTTTTTGGGTCGTTTATTTATTTGGGGAAATAGACGTAGTATTCATTGCCATAACCTTCGGGGTAGACGTTGGCCAAGTGATCAGAAGTCTCTTGGCCGTTGCCCTGAGATACATAAATATGGCCGTGGTAGCCGCCGTTGTAGCCACTACCGGAACCGTAAACTACGATAGCACCGGCAGGAAGTTGCTTTAGCTGATCTTTAGTAATGTCGGCGCTAGTAAACTTAGTGAAACGATCGGCGTACTTTGAATCAATTTCACCTACGGCGCAGAAAGCGCTGGGGCCTCCGATACTAATGCCTAATCTACTTAAAGCACTGGAAACGCCGGCATAGCACCAGCCAGTAGTATTGCGGTTTTGAGCTTCTGTGAGAGAACTTTGAGCAATTTGCAAGCCGAACTCTGTACTGCCGCTCATCAAGTCTTCCAAAGTAGGTTCGCTCATAGCTTTAATGGCCGCTTCAGACAAGGTGCCAGCAGCTATACGATCGGCATAGCCAGTTTCTTTTTCTTTAGTTGGCTTGAGGCTATACTCATCGGAGAGATTCTGCCAACCTTCGGCATCTTTGGCCATGGAATTTACATTCTTCCATTCGCGGCTATAAGGTGAGTAGTCGCCAGAAGCTACTTCATTGTATTTCTCAGAGAAACTTTCGACATTGCTATTGGCCATGTCTATAACTTTATCGCGATACAGAGAAGTGGTATCTCCCTTGTAACCGCCGCCGTTGGGGATAGTCTCTGGCTCTAGCTCTGATTCGAAACCAGGGAAGAGGGAGGGTAAAGCAATACCTTGATAGTCGGCATAATTGCCTTCATCGAGAAGCTGAGTGGCCATTTCGCCGCTCTCATCTTGAAGCGCAGCCAAAGCTATGGGGCCATAGTCTCCAAACATAGATTTGGCAGTTTGCATATCCAAATCGGCATTAGGATGTTTGTCTAAATATTCGGCAATATCTGTATAAGCGTCGGTTACACTTTGGCAAGCGCCTTTGTGATCTAAAGCATTGATAGAATCGCGCATAGCGTAAGCTTCGGCTTTGGCATTTTCGGGGAGCTCGTCTACAGCCTTATAAAACTCTACTTCAGATTCGGCTTCCAATACTTGGTGATATTGCTCATCAGCTTTGACACTGGCAGCTGTAGCTTCAGCAGCAGTTTGTACTAAGGCTCTATCTTCGGCGGAGAGATCATCTTTATCGAGTAAACCTTTAGTATAGTCGGCAATAGCTTCTCGGACTACGTCGTTAACATTGCGGCCGTCTGCATTGGCTACAGCTTCTTGAATATAGGCGTTGGCTCCATCTTTCAAACCGTCAGGCAGATTGTTTACCGCTTCGACGGCTGCATTTTCAGCGGAAGCTTGCTTTTGCTCGAGGTAGCCGGAACCAGCTTCTAAAACAGCCTGGGCTTTTTCATTATTGGGATCTTGCTCTAAAGCTTCACGAGCCCATTCGATAGCTTCACCGGCTTTCTCCGGATCGGTAACATCGACAGCTTCTCGTTCGTTATGGAAGCTGAAAGGACTATTAAGGCCCAAAAGATCGGGATTCTTAAGCTCTCCAGTAGGATTACCTGCTTCATTAAGAGCGTTCTCAAAATCTTTCTGAGCCTCTTCCTGGCGCAATTGTTGAACAGCGCTATCTTGCTTTTCTTTTAAAGCAATTTGATTGTCCAATTGGCGAATAAATTGCTCTTGTTCAGTCTTTTGACTTTCTAAATCGGAAATTTCAGCTTCTAAAGCCTGGAGCTGCTCATCTTGCTCTATAGCCTCTTTGAGAGCAGGGTTGCCTTCCTGAATAGCAGCCATCTTCTCATCCATAATGGACTGAGCTCTGGTCATTTGCTCTTCGTAGTTGGTCAACCTTCGCTCTTGAGTAGCTTTTCTTCTCTCCAAATTGGAGTTTTTTTGCTCAAGCTTAGTGATTTCGCTTTGAATAGCTTTTTCTTCAGCTTTTAACTGATCTACTTTGGCTTGTAATTCAGCTTTTTTAGCTTCATATTCCGCTTTGGCGCTTTCGTAAGCAGCTTGAGCTTCTTTGTCGTCTCCGCTGGGAGCAGAAGGAGGAGTGAGAGAACTCAATTCACTTTGGGCAGAGCTCAATTCCGCACTCTTGGCTTGTTTTTCGGCTGCCTTAGTATAGAGACTCTGCTGGTTTTGGGCGATCTCTTGGTTAGTTTGATTGTTGTCTTGCTGGACTTTGGCCTTTTCTTGCTGAGCTCTGTCGTAGTCAGATTTGGCTTTGTCGTAGTCGGTTTGGTTCTTTTGCTGCTCAACTTTTTGTTGAGGAGACAAACTATCGGTACCGACTTCTTTGGTGATGTCGGCTTTGCGCTGGTTGATTTCAGACTTTTTGGACTCAACTTGTGAAGTAATGTCGCCGACTTTGGTCTGAGCTTCAGCTTTTTGCTGTTGCAAGCCTTGCAAATCTTCGGCCATCTCCGGAACATCGGAAGCAGAGGAGGCTGCTTCAGTAGAAGCTGCAGTCGGACTGGTACTACCTACATTGCCTACAGAGCCAACCGAACTTGGACTACCCACACTGCCGGAAGAACCTACTGGAGAAGCGACACTATTGCCAGAATTGCCTTGGCTAGGTTGACTTTGCTGAGCTTGTGGTGTTTGCTGAGCATTTTCATTAGCTTGAGCTTGTTCGGCTTGTTTGGCTTCTTCGGCCTCTTTAGCTTCTTTAGCGGCTTGAGCATCTTTGGCAGCAGTTACTTCTTCGCCATTTTCATATTGATCGAGAGCTTTGTTTATGCCTTCCATTTGCTCATCGGTCAGCTCTTCAATGCCTAATTCAGAGAGAGTCTTACCTAAAGAATTGACTTCTTCATCACCATCTTCTTCGCTTATTTCGCCACTTTTAGCGTCTTCGGCCTTTTCGCTTTTTTCAATTTGACTCTTATAATCGGTTACAGAAGCGTTGATGAATTCGTTCAATTCATCCTTGGTAAGGGGCTCTTCACCCTCTTCTTTGCGTCTGGCATTTTCTTGGCTAATATCAAATAAGAGATTACTTAAATCGGCGCTCTGTTGTTCGGTAAGTTCGCTAGCCTCTTTGCCAAACAAAGCGGCCACATCTTCGGTAGTGAAAGATTTATCGAAATTCTCTCTTTGAGCTTTCGCTACAGCTTCGGCATCTTCAGTTCCTTCAAGTTGAGCAGAACCTGTAATTTGCACAGAATCGTCTATGTTAAAATTGATACCCATCTGAGTGGCAAAATCTTGGTTGCCCAAAATAGGCATATTGCCGGTGATAGACGACATTAGATTTGTTAAGGAAGTGGAGTTGAAAGACATGGCGCCCCCTTGGCTTATAGTTACTTAATAAATCCCGACAAATAGGGCAAAAGTCTAGTCTTTTCTTTATAATTGGCTAAACTTTTGCTTATCCTTGCGATTGTTGGAAAATGTGCTTTACGTTTTGCGCCAAGTTAATGCTTAGGTTAATTATTTACATAATAAAATTATTTTGTATATATTGCATATATTATGCATTACGATAGCTTTTTGCTCTACAAAAATAAAGTGTTTTTGCGTTCTTAAAGTCTTGATATTACTTAATGATTGGTTTATAGTGACGAGTGCAGGGGAGAACTTCCCCTAATTTAAGGCGAACACTGTTTATCGCCACTTGGCGTTTTACGACCACTCTGTACATGTTTGTGAGTTGGTATTTCTTGTATTCGTCTGTCGTTGGTTGCGTATTTTCCTAATCGCTGGTAAATTTGCCTACTTTTGCCAACTTATCTCAAATAATCGTCAGTCTGGTGATCATTCCAAAACTTTTCACAAAGGGGTTGCCAATATGTACAATAATAGCAAAAATTGTTTTCGTCATTCTTATAACATTCAACCTGAAATTGTGGTAAAAACTACCGATATTGTGAACGAGCAGCCTCGCTTTTGGCTCAGCAAATTGTGTAGAAAATCAGTATAAAACAAAGCTCCCACGCTTAAACTGGTAAGGTAAAAGCGGGGAGCTTTTGCTTTAGTTAGACAACTAAAAATTAGTCGCGAGTTACGGTGCGGCTAATGTCGGCTACTTTCTCGCCATCGAGGTAGGCTTCACCGTTAATGGTGATAGTCATACCTGAACGCATAGAAGAAAGATCTACTTTGGTATCAAAAGCGCCTTGAGAATCGGCGATAGTTTCTACATTTATAGCCTTACCTTTAATGGTAATGAGGTTCATTACAGAAGCTTTACCGACAATTTCAAATTTAACGGTGGCTTTAGGAGCGGTAGTTCCTACCAAATGCAAAGTAGTTCCTACTTTTTCGTTGGCTTCAGGAACGCTAAGTTTTATAGTGTAATTTTGGGAAGTAGAGCTGGCAGCAGCTTTCTTACCACAAGTAAAAGTCCAAGAATAATCGATTTTTTGACCTTCGTTATCTACACCTAAAACTTTGGCGCTGTGTTTGCCTGCAGCAAAACTGCTTTCGGGGACATAGCTAATGGCTTTAGTATCGTAATCGCAAGAGCCAGTTACTTCGTTGTCATCTAAGAAGAGACGGATAGAACCTTCGCTAATTTTATTGATAAATTCTACTTTTACGGAATTGGCGCGACGCACAGACGCGTTGGGAGCCGGATTGATAGCAGTGAAGAATTTGTTTAATTTAGGATCGTTAGCTACGTTGACAGTAGAGGAAGAAGAAGCGGAAGATTTACTGTTGATTGTAATAGTTTGAGCAGCCTCTTTGGAGCCATCTTTGCCATCTTTAGCTAAGCGACCGACTAAAACAGCGTCGGAGACTTTCATGTTTTTGAGGACAGTTAAAGAACCGGAGTAAACGCCCTCTTTGTCTTCGTGCATAGGAATATCGGTTTTGAAGCCGACAATATCAAAAGTGGCTTTGCAACCGGCTTCGCCGCGCATTTGTACAGTAAGGGTATCACCGGTGCGTAAAACGCGACGAGGGCTTATTATCAGCTCTTCAATAGCCAAATCGCCAGAAGAAGCACCTTTGCTGTTTACATAAACAGTTTTGGAAGCGCCTTCCCATTTTACTTCAGCACCTAAAGCTTCGCCGATAAAGCGGAGAGGAACCATAGTGGTGCCGTCTACAGAAGCAGCTGGAGTAGAAAGCACTTTTAAAGCGCCGTTAATATAAGCATCGGTTTTGCCTAAGCTGAGACGAATTTCGGTAGAGCCTTTGGTAGCGGTAACTGTACGGGTGGCGCCTTCCCATTTTACTTCGGCGCCCAAGGCTTCGAAGATGGCACGCATAGGAACCAAAGTGGCTCCATTAAGCATAACGCCGGATTGAGATAATTGTTTATTATCTACCAAAACTTTGATAGAAGGCGAAGCTGCGCGACTGCTGATGCTTAGGGTTAAAAAAGCGCCTAAAACAGCCAAAACGACAGCTAAACTTTTTACAAAATTGCTATTACGTTTAAGCACGATACACTCTCCTTTTTAGAATGCACATAAAAGAGTTGAAAGCTCGCTCGAAAAAAACACGCTTTTATTTATCTTTCCCTGTGCGTTTTAGATAATTGCGTTGAAGAGCCTTCAACTTAACTGAGTATAAAAACCTTTATTTAGATTTTATTTTCGCAAAAGTAGCCCCAATATATGTGCGTAATTTTTGCTTTAGTATTGTCAACAATAGATATTTTTCTAAAGCTCTTGAATAGGAAAAATAGTTTTTTCTATAACTAGCACGCCGATGGTATGTGCCTTTATCTATTCACCTAGTACCGGGTGACTTCTTTGTTATACGAAAAATTATCAGTCGCTGTTTTAGGCGGCGGCAATTGTGCTCATTCTCTCTCGTGTTATCTTTCTAAATTAGGCTGTTCTGTGCATATGTGGGTGCGCAATTTAAGCCATTTGTGTCCTTGTGTTGTTAAAGGGCATCATATAGAAGCTTATGGTAAATTGGAAGGGGACTTCTGCCTCTATTCAGTAAGCTCAGATTTAGAAGAATCTATTGCTAATTGTCAAATAATTTTTGTGGCTACGGTGACTACTGCCTATCGAGATATTGCTGCCAAGTTAACTCCTTACCTGAAGCCTGGCCAGATAGTTGTAGTCTTTTCCTCTAAATTGGCTGCTTCAGTTAAATTTGAGCATACGCTTTGGGAGCATAATCCTGACCTTAAAGATAAAGTTACTGTCGTGGAGACGGATGCACTTTTTGCTTCTCGTTTGCAACCGGACGGCAAAATTTGGGTGCGTGGTATAAAAAGTTGGAACTTGGTTTGTACTCTACAGCGTCGCAATTTAGAGAAGATTTTGCCTTTAATGCAAGATCTCTTCCCTGGTCTTGAACCAGCTGACAATGTTATTCAGCGTGGCCTTACAGATTTTGGCGCTTTAGCTCATCCACTAACTATGATAGCTAACATGAATAGGGTAGATCGAGCGGAACATTTCCTCTTTTATTGCGAAGGCTTTACTGAGCATACTGTAAAGCTTATGCTGGCTTTAGAAAAAGAGTTTCAAGCTGTAGCTGAAGCTTACACCACTAAATTACTTCCAGCTGAAGAATGGCTTGACAATTATTATGGGTGCGATTTAGAAGGCCATTCTTTGCTTAAAGCTATGCAAACTGTACCCAATTATAAGACCAGCGTAGCGACAGATAAGCTTAATCATCGCTACTTACGCGAAGATGTTTGCTCAACGCTAGTACCTATGCATTATTTAGCTAAGTTGGCTGGAATAGAGACTCCTATTGCTGACGCCATTGTTTATATCGCTCAAGTTTTAACTGGAGAAAATTTTTTACAAACGGGGCGTACTTTAGATAAATTAGGCTGGTCAAAACTCTCTTATTCTGAATTAAAAAAATGGATTTCTTAGTATGAACGGCAGTGCTATATGTGTGCTTTTAGCTCTTTTAGCTGCTTCAATTGAGCCTATCTTAGTCAAATTGGGCTACAGAGGCGCTGTTACGCCTTTACAGCTCTTAGTACTAAAAAATGTGGTGGCTGCGTTAGTTATTTTACCTATGACTAGGCATTTTCGCTTGGTACGCTACACTGATGCTTTGCGCATAGGTAGCGTCAGCATTTTATTATTGATAACTAATGGGCTCACACTTTACGCTTTGAAGTATATTTCTGCTGTTGAAGTTATAACTATTGTAACTACTACTCC
>SFMI01000084.1 GCA_004554425.1 Candidatus Saccharimonadota bacterium
TTTCGATTCTTTTACTCTCTAGTTCACTAGTTAATTTACACTAGCTACAAATTCCATTTCAACTTTATTGCTAAAGTGGCAGCAAAGCGCCGAAAATGCTCCGATCTGACAGACTTTGCACGAAGCTTTGATAATTTGTTTTTTGGGCTTTGGTATGTTAGGATCAATTCTAATTTTTTTGTACTTTTTACCTAGCGGAGGAACTATATGAGCAAGCTTAAAAAGCTCTTTAAAACCATCAACGAATTCTTAAAAGAGAGCACCCAAGAGTTTAACTTTGACGAAGAAAGCGGCGTCTTTTCTTTCAAAGAGCAAATTACCGACGAAAAACGCAGCGCCGTAGACATTTCTTTCTTTATTAGCGATTGCAGCGTAACTTTACACGCTATTTCTGGCTTAAAAATTCCTCAAGATAAAGTGGCTTCTTTGAGCGAGTTCATTATTAGAGCCAACAATGATATCGAAATTGGTAACTTCGACTTAGATTTAGAAGCCGAAAACCCCATTGTCAGTTTCAAAGTAAATATTTTGCTCGGTTTAGATATGAAAATCGACGAAGATGATTTAGATTTGGCTGTACAGATCGTCTTAGGTACCATACGTAGCTACTGGAGTGGTTTTATCGGCGTTTTGGACGAAGACTTGAGCGCTGCCGAAGCTTTGGAAAGCTGCTACGAAGAAGATGAGGACGAATGTGACGATGATTGTGGTTGCGGCTGCGGTTGCCATGATCATGAAGAAGACGAAGATGATGACGATGAGGAAGAGTTCTTCGAAGTAGACTTGCGTACTAACCATCATCACAAATGTGGCTGCGGTTGCGATGAGTGTGATGACGAATGCGACGAAGATGAAGACGAAGAGGAAGAATTTTTCGAAATTTTAGATGACAGTGAAGCTCCTGAAGAAGAGGATGATGAGCCTAAAAAATAGAGCTTCTGCAGCTTAATTCTAGTTTTTAACCTAGTTTAAGCTAAGAATGTTGTCTACTTGTAATGTTTTTCTGCAGGGCGAGAAGCGCTTTCTTTGTATTTACAGAGAGCAGCTCTCGCTCTTACTATATTTCTTGGTAAAATATATACATAAATTTTTACCTTATTTATATATAAAGCCTAATTTTTGCACTAAAAATTAAAATTTGCTTTAATTTTGGCGTAGTTTGTTAATATTTTGACTATTGCAGCGAAAAGTTGAAAACGCAAGTATTTTTTTGAAGGAATAGCCTTAGCTGCATTTAGAAAAGTCGGCCTTATGTGTAGTGATCCGACTATGTTCAGCATAGACAAAGTTCAATTTGTTATGTTGTCTTTCGAAGGTCCCGATCTCTTTTCTATGGCTGGTGGCCTTGGCATAAGAGCTCAGGAACTTTGTAACTGTTTAGCCTCTATGGGCTTTACGACCCACCTGTACTTTATTGGTGATCCCGATTTACCAGCTGAAGAGCGGCAAGGCAAGCTTATTTTGCATCGTTGGTGCCAATGGATTAGCGCGGCCAATCCTGGTGGCTGCTATGTGGCTGAAGATGCCAAGGTTGAGGATTATGGCAATTCTATTCCTTCGGCTTTAGTAGAAAAAGTAATTGCTCCGGCTGCTCAAAAAGGTATCACCACTATTGTGTTGGCTGAAGAATGGCAGACTATTCCGGCTGTTATCAACTTAAGAAAGGCTCTAAAAGAGCATTGCTTGGAAGATCGTGTCGGTGTAATTTGGAATGCTAATAACTTATATGGCTTCAAAGGCATTGATTGGTTAAAATTAAACCAGTCTTGCGCTTTAACTACGGTTAGTCGCTATATGAAGCACCGTATGTGGCCTTTGGGTATCAATCCTATAGTAGTGCACAATGGCATTCCCGCTAGGCTTTTGCAAACTCCCATAGATCAGGATGTTGTTAAAAAGCTACGCCAAATCTTCCCCGATTTGCTTATAGCTAAAGTCGGTCGTTACGACGTGGATAAGCGTTGGGTAATGGCTGTAAAAGCTGTAGCTGCCATGAAGCAAAGAGGACTCAAGCCTACTTTTATTGTGCGTGGTGGAAAAGAACCTCATCGTCAGGAAGTTCGCAATCAAGCTGATAAATGTGGACTTAGCTGGAAAGAGATCCATTTGCCTCCCAAAGCTGCTGTCCAGGATATTTTGGCTGAGTTGACTCGCTGGAGCAGCTATGACGTTTTGGAGCTTTGCTTCTACGTGGCTGAAGACTTTATCAACGTACTGTATTCCGGATCGGATTGCATTTTGGCTAATTCCGGTCACGAGCCTTTTGGTTTAGTCGGCTTGGAAGTGATGGCTTGCGGAGGTTTAGCCTTTGTAGGAGCTACGGGCGAAGACTATGCTCAAACTTTAGTCAATAGTGCCGTAGTGGAAACAGAAGATCCCTTGGAAATAGTGGAATATGTTCAAACTTTGACTAACGATAAAAAGTTAAATCAGAGTTTGCGAGCCGAGGGTAAGCGTACTGCCGCTTGTTATACTTGGGAGCGCATTTGCCGTGATCTTTTCCAAAAGATTCGTTTTCTCAGTGCTTCCCGAGGCGTCATTCTCGATTAACTCGAGGCCTTAGCTCAGAACTAGCTAAGTTAAAGCGACAGCATTAGAATCAGTAGCAAAAAATAGTCGGTTAGAGGTTTAAAGGCAGTGCATAAAGAGGTCGACAGTACCGCTTCTGAAGCTGAAAAAAACAGCGTCAACACAAATTTACCAAATCAGGATAAAGCTGAAGGTAAGGATTCAGCAGTATCTGAGTTTGTGTCTAATTCAGTTAAAATGGAAGTAAAGCCAGGCGTTTTATATTTGGTGGCCGTTCCTATTGGCAACTTGGATGACTTTACTCCCAGAGCTTGGCATGTGTTGGAGCAGGCTGAATATATCGCTTGTGAAGAAGTGCAGTCGGCCCGCCGCCTTTTACAATTACATAACGTTAAAGCTAAGCTTATTTCTTATCGCGAATCGGGACGCGATCTTTCTGGCGATCAGATCGTACACTTATTGGCTGAAGGTGCCAAAGTAGCCGTGATTTCTGGCGCCGGTACGCCGGCAGTTTCTGATCCTGGCCGTGATTTGGTTGCCAAATGTCATCAGGCCGGTTTTAAAGTTTCTCCTATTCCCGGCGCTAGTGCTCTTACAGCTGCTGTCTCAGCGGCGGGCTTACCTTTAAGGCGTTTTGCCTTCGAAGGCTTTTTGCCTAGGCGCAGCAACGAATGTATACAGTTTTTACAAAGCTTGGCCAACGAAGAGCGCACCATGATATTTTTTGAGGCTCCGCACCGCGTTAAGGAGACTTTGCAACTTATGCTTAAAGTTTTCGGCGATCGCCAGGCTTTTATCGGACGAGAGCTGACCAAATATTTTGAGGAATGTTTGCAAAGCACTTTAGCTAAGCTTTGCGAGAAATACACCCAAGAGGATCCGCGTGGCGAGTTCGTGATCGTTGTAGAGGGGTTACAAATCGACGAAACGGAAGAGGAGCTGCGCCTCAACAAGCAAGCCAATCTCGACTTAGAGTTTTTACGTGAACTTGGTCTTTCCAAGCGCGATCAAGCTTCAATATTGGTGCACTTTAGAGATATTCCCAAAAATAAGGCCAAGCAATTAGTTATGGAGGCTGAAAACTAAAAAAAGTAGATCCGGCAAGGGCTTTTTCTGCCTTCTCTGTATACAAATTTGTGCATTTGTATTATAATGCTCTTCCAACTTTAAGAGAAGGAGCCGTGTTATGAGTATTTCTGGTCTCCTGGAGGGTTGTTCCCAGGTAACTAGCCCTTCGCCCGAAGTCACTGAAAAGTTGAAGGGTATGCTTCCCGCTTATCCCTTCCATATCAAAGCCGACGAGGCTGTGAAGGTAGCTGACAAGCTCGGTATTACCGTAGCTCAGCTAATGATTGAGTTAATTCCTATAGCCCGTAAGTACGCCGCTCCGGTTGTTCCCATTTCCAATTTCCAGGTAGGATCTTGTGTAATGGGCCAGAGCGGCGATTTATATTTAGGCGTAAATATGGAATTCTGTGGCGACAATTTAGCTCAAACCGTACACAGTGAACAGTCTTCTGTTACCAACGCTATGTGCCATGGTGAAAAAGGTGTTGCTGCTCTGGCAGTTTCTGCCGAACCTTGTGGCGCTTGTCGTCAGTTCCTTAACGAATTAGCTTGTGCAGGTGACTTAGTTATAACCATTCCCAATCGTCATGCTATTGGCTTAAAAGATTTGTTGCCTCATGCTTTTGGCCCTACCAATTTAAATGTAGACGGCGGTATGCTGGTTACTTACGAAGCTCCTTTGGCTAAGCCGGAAGAAACTGATGAGCTTATCGAATTAGCCTGGAATTCAGCCAATAAGGGATATGCTCCTTACTCACATTGTAATGCCGGTGTCGCTTTGCAATTTGCTGACGGATTCAAGGTTTGTGGTTGGTATGCCGAAAACGCTGCCTTTAATCCTTCGGTTTCTCCTTTGCAAGCTGCTTTAATTATGGCTAATGCTTCTGGTCGTAAGCTTGGAGACATTGCCAGAGCTGCTTTGGTTGAGCGCAAGCTGGAAAATAACATAACTCACGTCCATTCTACTACTAGTTTACTTAAAGCTTTGGCTCCCAAAGCTGAGCTTATAATTAAGCGTCTGGAAGTAAAAAATAGATAAATTAGCTTGGGCCGAAATTTCGGCTTAAGATTTAGATAAAACAGAGCGCTTTTCTTTAATCAGATAATTGATGATTGGAGAAAGCGCTTTTGTTATTAAAAAAATTAAATATACAATAAATATGAGCAATAAATATAAAATCAGTTCTTATTTATTGTATAAAAATCAGTAATGTTTGACTTTTTGCCGATAATATTGTAATATTGCCGCCGTTGGGGAGTGTGCTTTTTACTATAAAGAAGCGCGGCTCTCCGTTTTTTTTAATTGGCATGCATTTTTTGCGACTGAAAATATCGGCTTGTTAGTCGGATTTCTCGCTGTTTTTAGGGCTTATTAAGCTCTTTGTGTGCGACGTAAAATTAAGTTTGGAAGGTGTTTGGCAGCACTTTTGGTTTGAGGCTCACTCGCTACTATTCGCCCAGCGCAGGCCCGGCCTTTTTTCAAACTGCGAGAGGTAGGCGTCAATTTTGAAGTCTATTAAACAATTTATTGCAGTTTTAGCTTTTATAGGGGTGTGTTCCGTACCGGCAGCAGCTTTAACTTTGCCGGATGAGGAAGCGAATGCTGCTTTTGAGGTGAGCAATTTTGGTCTAACTTCGCGCCAAGAAGCTCCAGCTTCTATATTTAGTGAAGATGAGCTAAAGGCGCAAGGGCTAGTTCAAATTGAGAATAAAGCTGCGACCGCTTCTAAGAACAATTCTGGCAGCTTAGCTTCTGGAGAAGCATCCAAGAAAAAAGTAAGTAACAAATACGGTATGCCAGATATCTATATTAAGGTTTCCGGTGTTGTTTATGAGCGTGTAGCGTCAGCTCAGGGGAGCCATCATCGTCGCTCTTTGGCCTCTCGAGGCGCCAAAGATACAAGCGTGGTAGCTCGTCGCAAGATGATCGATTTTAATTTAACCCCGGTAATTTGCAAATATGCAGAAGCATATAAATTAGATCCTTGGTTCGTGAGAGCTGTCATAGAAACAGAATCTAATTTCTATCCTTATGCAGGTTCGCCGGTAGGAGCTGGTGGTCTTATGCAACTTATGCCTGCTACCGCTTCCAGTTTGGGGTGTCGTGACCGTTTCGATCCTGAGTCTAACGTAGCTGCCGGTTGTCGCTATTTGCGCCAAATGCTCAATATGTTTGGTGGAGACTATAGGCTAGCCATCGCTGCTTACAACGCCGGTCCGGGCAACGTGCGCAATTACGGAGGTATTCCGCCTTTCCGCGAGACTATTAACTATGTAAGTAAAGTTACCAGACTATGGCACAAAGCCAAAAAGGCGGCAGCTGCCAAAAAGTAACCCTTTATTGTGGCGTAGTTTTTATCGGTGCAAAAAAATATATGGCTTTTTAGGGTATTCTCTTGACAAAATTTTACTTTTGAGTAGAATACTTCCCGTAAGCTCTCCGGTTGAGTGGGTCAGCCGAAGGGAATTTACGAGTTAGGGGTATAGTTTAGTTGGTAGAGCGACGGTCTCCAAAACCGTAGGTCGCGAGTTCGAGTCTTGCTGCCCCTGCCACAAAAGCGAGCGTTTGGCTAAGTCCAAGGGTTCGTTTTTTTTTGCTTTTTTGGTGATCACGGTGTTCAAAGCATATAGGTCGGCGCGGCTGCTATGCAAGAACGCCAAACCTTTTTAGATATTGTCGCGGCCCATTTTCACGTGGTGGTTATAATATTGGCCGTGATTTTGGGTGGAGTTGCCGTATTGAATGGCAAAACGCGGACAGCGGTGCAGGCAGCCTAAACACATAACGCATTCTTTTACTTTCCAGGTGGGTTTTTTGTTTTTCAGTTCGATAGCTTGCACCGGACATTTTTTAGCGCAGAATCCGCAACCAATACATCTTTTTTCTACATGAAAATGTTTAGTTTGGCGCAAATGCGGATAAAAGAAGCGTTTACCCAACTTGGCTATAAAGTAAGGCATTTTGAATTGCATAAAATCGCCGCAGCGGCGTTCTTTAATGTTGTCAATAATGAAATTTATGGAAGCTTCTGCTTTATCGTTAATAGTCTGCACTTTTTGCTTATCGCTTAAATCAAAAATTGGCGTCCAAGTATCGGGCATTTTTACACTAAAAAAAGCATCGATAGGCAAACCTTGAGCGCACATAAGTTCGTTAGCAAAGCTTCCTGTCTGTCCTGGAGTGGTTCCGTAAGTAGCCGCAAAATATACGTAAGGCTTATTGCTGTCATCAGTTTTGATTTGGATTTTACTGAGAAATGTTTCTACAATAGAAGGCAAGGCCAAGCAATAGGTAGGGCAAACAATACCTAAGGGTTCGTCTTTTTGGAGTTTGTAAGCCATTTTATTTTGATGCAAACATTCGACCATATAGTAGGTTTCGTCGTTATACACTTTAGCTAAACGTTCAGCTACATATTGGCTGTTTCCGGTAGCAGAAAAATAAAAGATCATGTCAACTTGTCCCTCCTTGCACAAATAGGCTGGGGTTAAATAGACGATAATATTTAACGCTCATATGTCAACATCGATACGGATATCTATTTCTAGAAAGCTTCGGAGAAAGACTTCTTTTATTTTATCGGAGAAGGGAATTAAATTTGCGGCTTAAAGTGCTGAATTCACGAGGGCGTGGGGAAGGCTATTTGGGGGGAAATAATCGAAAGCGCCAAAGTAAAGCGATAATTTCGAAAAC
>SFMI01000085.1 GCA_004554425.1 Candidatus Saccharimonadota bacterium
CTTTTTTTAAGTCTAGATGGCCGTAAGCTGGTATCACAAAGACATAATGATTCTTACTGCGTCCAACTGTAACTAGAGTTTTGAAAACGCGCTCGGGAGGCAAACCTACCTCTTGAGCAATATCTTCGGCTGTTTTAGTGGGATCGGCAACGTAAGTATGCTCAATAAAAGGTATTTTCTTTTGCTTCAAGATGCGCATTACATTAGTAATTTTTTCACTCATTTTTTACTTCACGATTATTTAGAATAAAGCTCCTAAAATTTTAGCTCCCAAAATAATAATTTTGACGCTGGGAATAAAGAGCAATTGGGAAAGTACGGTTCCCAAAATTGAGCCTAAGCAAAGAAATACGGCCATAGCTTCAACTTAATGTAAAGAGCGTTTTCCGTTTACCGCTTCGTCGGTAATTTTAGCAGCAGTTGGATCGACAATAATGCTACTCAAAATAGTTGCAGCTCCGTTAATTACCGAAGAAAGTAAAGTAGCGGTACGGGCTAAATGGCCAGTTAATTCGGCACCGGCCTGAATGGCGGCCAAAACGCCAATTACATGAATACCGACAACGAAGATATTGGCTAATAAGAAACTCTTAGGTAATAATTTTAAGTCACTTACCAATACTCCAAAATTTGAGGGCTTGCGCCAGCATTGCCAAACTTTGCTCCAATATTTTGGCTTAGCCAAATCTTTGAGCAAAGTAGCCATAGATCCGCTTCTTCTTTCCAAGGCTTTAATAGCTGTATTGTATATGGCGACGAAGGTAGGCATGAGCAACCAACCCAAAATAGTACCTAACGTGGCTCCGCCGATTACCCAGCGGAAAAGAGGTAGCAATTCTGCAGCTGAAGAGGCCCCTTTTACTACAGAGTCTCTGACTGAGCCTAAAATAGGGGCATACACTTGAGTAGTTAAACGGGTAATTAAGAAGAAAACGTTGTAAATAGCCAACGCTGTGGCGACATTTCTGGTAATTACGGCCGAAATACGTGAGCTTAAAGAAGTGCACATTAAGCAAGTGACAACTACATTGAGGCCTATGACCAGCCACATATTTTCGTCCATTTTGGCGTGGCCAAGCCTTTCGGTAGCTAAGCTTATCATCTTAATGGCTAAGGGAAAGGTGAAAAGTCCGAGCAAACCGCCTATAAAATTGCCCAGTCCCAAATGGAAAGTAAGTTGCAATACGTGGTTGGCTGGACGCTGGCCGGATACAGCTTGGTCGGTAATGACGGCCGCTTTAGGATCGACAAAAAGACTAAAAGCTATGGCGGCAAATGAATTGACCAAACCGGAAAGAAGTACGGCTGTGGCAGCTAGATCTGGGTAGAGAGCGCTTACTTGCAAAGCAGCTAAAGCACCTACTGTCCAAACGGCAGTAGCAAAAACATTCCAGCTGAGCAAATCCCAAGGGAGGGCAAAAGGCTCATTAGTCGATTCCTTTTCTCCCGCTTCTGAGGGCGCACAATTGGGGCAGGCCCAGGCTTTAAGTTCCAAAGGAGAACGCAAGCAGCCAAACAGAGCTTTGACGCCGCGCACTGAGGGAAGAGCCAAGAGCATTTTTAACATGGAGCCGCGTACAGTTATACTGGCAATACCGCGTTCGTAGATAGCTGTAAAAGTAGGTAACATCAGCCAAGAGAGAAGAGCACCTAAAGCTGAGCTAAGCACTACCCATTGTATTTGCTCATAAAGTATGTTTACGTTGCCACTTTGTACGGCTCTATCAACGTATTTGCCCAAGATTGGCAAATAAAAAAGGTTGGCAAAACGTGTAAACATAAAAAAGATAGCTGACACGGCCAGAGATAGAGCTACTTGTTTGGTGCGGATGGCAGCTGGACGAGCGGCTGTGTTTAGGGTGGTCAACATAGAGACGATGGCAGCTAAAGCCATAATAAAAAGCAATTTGCCATCGCCCAAAAGTGAAATATTCATGTTAAAAAAAAATCTTTCCGGACTAAAAAGAACTCAATTAAGCTCTCCGCTATTCAGCTTGGCTAACTTTTTAGCCTGCTTATAAAGCGCCAGGTCAAAAAATAAAAATTTAAATACTGAAATTGGCTAAATTCTAGGTTTTGTCAAATTTTTTCAAACGAGAGCGAACATCATCTGCTAGAGCAGGATCTAACTCTATAGCTTTTTCCCAAGCGTCTTTAGCTTTGCTTTCTCTATCAGTTTGAGCTAAAATATCTCCGTAAAGCAATTGATACTCTGGATTGTTTTGTTGCAAATCGATAGCTTTACGCATATGTTTTACCGCTTTGTCTAGTTTCTTACTCTGGTCGCGATAGAGCAAAGCTAAAGAGTAATGTACCAATGAATTTTCTGGAGCTAATTTGTAAGCACGTTGCAAATAGGCTTCAGCTTCTTGGTAATTATATTGACGATGTTCAGCATCTGCTATTGAGCACAGAGCTTCTATATTGTCGGGATCGTCGGCTAAAATTTGCTTAAAATGGCTACAAGCAGCTTGGAAATCTCCGCACAGCAGCTCCAAATTGCCCAAGAAGTCTAGGCAATCGTGTTGATTAGGAGAAAGCTCTAATGATTTTTTTAAGGCTTGACATGCTTGTTGAAGTTCGCCTTTAACAGCTAAAGCACGCCCTAAATTGTAAAAAGAATCGGTATCTTTAGGGTTGCATTGACAAGCTCTTTTGAATTCGTGAATAGAAAAATCGATAGCTCCGCAATCAAAATAAACTACGCCTAAATTCAAATGAGAACGGTAAAAATCAGGATTGCAAGTTACAGCTCGCTTTAAAACATCCATCGCGAAAGCTTTTTCGCCTATTTCCAGCAAAATCATACCTAACAAATTATAGGCATCTATGTCGGCGGGATTTTTTTCCAAAATATTGTTGAGTTGGAAAATAGCTTTGTGAGGACGGCCTAAAGCGCGATAAGCTTCGGCTAAGCACATACGTAAACTGGTTTCATCTTCAAGTTGTCCAGTTTTGTCGGCTAAACAGCGCTTCCAATACTTCAAGGCCAAATCGAAGTGCTCGAGATGGAAATGGGCCATACCCAAAAGGTAGTTGGCGTCTATATTGTTTGGATCTAACTTGACTGCTGTTTCAAATTGGCACAAAGCGCCTTCTATATCGTCGGTTTCAGCTAGAGCCACACCAAAATCTATACGAACATTGATATTATCTGGATCTAATTCGACCGCTTTAGTCCAAGCCGATTTGGCTTCTTCATATTTGCCTTGTCCTTGCAAAGCTCCAGCTAAATCACAATACTGGCGGAAAGTGGCTGAATTACGATATTGGGCGAAATGAAGCAGCTTGCCCTTTTCTTGCGTAGAAGCAGTGGCAGCTTTCTGTTCTGCTGAAGATTCAGAGTTATGCATCAGTATAACAGGCTCTTTCTCCGTCCCCCCGAAATTGGCGGCAAACTACCATAAATACACTGTAATATTACCGCAAATAGGTTGCTCAAACAATCATAGCGACATTTTCAAGCGCATGGCATAAAATACGCAGATTGGCATAGCAAAAATGCTCCCCCCAAAAGACAGATAATTTTACAAACACACTTTCATTCTAGAATTGGTTTGTTAATTTTTTAGATGTTTTTAGTTAAGTTAATGTTTCATTCCTGTATTTTTGCTGTTTAAATAGGCAGAAAAATGCTATTTAGATGGCAAAAAATAATACAATATTCAGTTACTGTGCTGAATTGAACTAGTGGGGCTGGAAAAAACGGCTAAAAGGGTATTATTAACCATCCTATAATTTAAGGCCACTTTAGATAGCTATTGGTTTGAGGTTCATGTGAATAAACTAAAAATAAGTCCATTTGTTAAGTGGGCAGGTGGAAAAAGACAGCTTCTTGGACAGCTAAAGGAGCGTATGCCTGAATCGTATGGCCAATATTTTGAACCGTTTATTGGTGGAGGTGCTCTTCTATTTGATGTACAGCCGCATAGAGCTGTTATTAACGATGTAAATGAGCAATTGCTTAATGTTTACCGTCAACTCCAGTTCAATGCTGAAGCTGTAATTGAGGTATTATGTGATTTCGATTCTATAGAGTGTAACAAAGACTATTATTTACTAATGAGAGAGCGGTATAACAAAAAAATAACCCAGCGTATTCTTGATGCGGAATGCGCCGCTCTTACAATATGGATCAATAAACATTGCTTTAATGGGCTATATCGAGTCAATTCCAAAGGGTTGTTTAATGTCCCTTATAACAACAAAGTTGGGGGAGTCTCTATGAGCGAAGACAACCTACGCAATATCGGATCGTATTTAAACACATCTGAAATAGAAATTTGTCATGGAGATTTTGAAAAAGCCTGTAAAAATGTACAATCTGGCGATTTTGTATACTTCGATCCTCCATATATACCTATAAGTAAAACGGCTAATTTTACTGATTATACTAAAGATGGTTTTGGACATGCTGAGCATTGTCGACTTGCATCTTTGTTTAGACGACTTGATTCTATTGGAGCTAAAGTAATGCTAAGTAATCACAATGTCGATCTTGTTTATGAATTATATAAAGGATTTACAATTGAAGAGATTGATGTCAAAAGAGCTATCAATAGAGATGCTTCAAAGCGTGTGGGCAAAGAAGTTATTATTACAAACTATTAAATATACTTAGATCTATTTGGATACAAAAAAAGCGGTTCTCTACAGAAAGCCGCTTTTTTGTAGTATTTATTGGTTAGCTATCGGGAAACTTACATAAGAATACCGGCTAAGCAAGCGGTCATCATGGAAGCCATAGCGCCGCCGAACATAGCTCTTACGCCGAGCTTGGCCAATTCGGACTGACGGCTGGGAGCCAAACCGCCGATGCATCCAACGTTAATACCAATAGAGGAGAAGTTAGCAAAACCGCAGAGAGCGAAAGTGGCAATAAGTTTGCCCTTTTGGGTGAGCTCTTGCAAAGCGGCAGCTTTGTCGCCTACGGTCATGTGGTTCAAAAGGTCGGAGTAAGCAACGAACTCGTTTAATACGAGCTTTTCACCAATTAAGGAAGCTACGATCTGAGCGTCGGAAGCGGGAGCGCCAATCAACCAAGCTATGGGCCAAAGCACGATACCTAAAATGCTTTGTATGGAGATCTTATCGGCATAAAGAAAAGTCTGACCGAACCAGCCAGCTACGATATCGCAAACGTGGCCGCAATAGCCTAATACACCGTTTACAGTAGCGATAATAGCAATAAAAGCAATCAGTACGGTACCGACGATGAAAGCTAAGTGCATACCGTCGATAGCACCTTTGGAAGCGGCTTCAATAATAGATTTTTCTTTGCATTCGGTCTTTAATTCAACGACGCCAGAAGTTTCGGGCTCACCTTCTTCAGGGCAGAGCATCTTGGAAAGAACCAAGCCGGCAGGAGCACCCATAATAGAAGCGGTGATAATGTGAGGAGCCCATTCGGGACCGAGCATGCCTACGTAGGCAAAGAGCACGGAGCCAGCGATAGTAGCCATACCGCCAGTCATAATGGTATTGAGCTCGGAGCGGGTCATTTTCTCAAGGTAAGGACGAACCAAAAGGGGAGCTTCGCTCTGACCTACAAAGACAGTACCGATAGCATAGAGGCTCTCGGCGCCAGAGGTGTTCATAAACTTTACTACTAATTTGGCTACAACTCTGATAATGAATTGCATAATGCCTAAGTAATAAGCTATGGAAGCCAAAGAGCCGACGAAGATAATAGCCGGAAGTACCTGGAAGGCAAAGATCATGCCCAGGGCGCCTTGTTCGCTGCTGCTAGCTGGTACGAGAGCGCCGAAGACAAAGTGCGAGCCTTCATTGGTAAATTCAAGGAGCTTATTGACGAGGTGCCCCAAGAAAGCGAAAATATTGTGGCCGATCTCTGTCTTTAATACGAATAATCCTAAGACTACTTGCAATCCTAAACCGATACCGATGGTTTTCCAATTGATTTTTTTGCGATTTGTGGAGAACGCCCATGCAATGCCTAGGATGAATAGCATACCGAGCAATCCGGTAAATCTCTCCATACGAACACCTCATTGAAAGGGAAAAAATAGCTGTCGCTGTTTAAAGCAATAGGCGTGCCAATTCGTGCCTAAAACCTGCCGTCCTGCAGAATTGTTTGCTCCAAATAGGCAAAAAGATCTTATAGCTTTCTAAAGTTGGCCAGCTTCGTATTTAGCTATTTCCCAGGCTTCCTGAGCAAGTTCCAGAAGTTCGCCTTCATTTTCTAAGGCCGATTGCGGAACTTTATAAGTGTTGGCAAAAGTGTAGCGTCCTCCTGACACTAAAGGATGCGAGCCTTCCGCTATATACTTCTGACGCGTGCAATCATTAACGCGGAAAAAAAGAGAACCTTGAGAGACAATACCAAAATAAGTACCGTCTTTAAATAGAGCAAAGCCGCCAAACATGGGACGCATATCGAAAGGGCCAAAAGACTTTATTTTTGCGGCTGCAATACAGTTGTCAAGCTGATCGAACATAATTTTCTCCAATTCTCTGACTTAGCTAAAAATCCCGCTTTTTAGGCTTTTCTACGTATTTTAGGAAAAGCTATTACTTTAAAGTAAGGCAGGAAGAAAGTTGTCTATGGCTAATCCTCATTGGCTTCAGCGCTGTGGCTGCAGCTTGCTTACGGCAAGATTGTAGTTCGGAAGATTACTGCGTAAGTTTTTGATAAAAAAAGTGCGTCTTGGTGCTGCGGCGTCAGTCAGGAGGGTTATTATGGCGGTAAAGACCGTAAAAGAAAAAGTTCCCGTAATTGTTCTAACTACTTCTTATCGTCTCGAAGGCGACATGCATGTGGTCCCGGGCGGAAGATTGCTCGACGAAATAAATCGTGAGCGAGGCTTTATTCCTCTTACCAACGCCACTCTCTTCGATCCCGTGAGCGGTCAGCCTGTGGATACTTTGGAGTTCATTGCGGTTAACAAAGATTTGGTTCTTATGGTCGCGCCTGTTGATGAAGCTCCCTCCAAATAACAAAAATTAAAGTGTTAAAAAGCGAATAGTTGCCCCACAATGTTTATTAGATACTTAGGCCATTCCTGTTTTTATATTCGTTCTTCTAAGGGTACCGCTCTAGTTTTGGATCCTTATTCTAGCAACATACCTTATCAGTTCCCTTCTATCGATGCTGATATTGTAGTTATGTCGCACGAACATCGTGATCACAACGCTTCATATCGAGTTGGCGGCAACCCTATGTTGGTTAAGCCCACTTCTCCTTATCTTATGGAGAATGAATTGAACGTCGTCCGCACTCAGGAACACTTAACTTTCTATGGCGTTCCTACCAATCATGATAATTTCAAT
>SFMI01000086.1 GCA_004554425.1 Candidatus Saccharimonadota bacterium
GATCACTCATGCAAAGTGTAGTTTTTAACCTACAGGCGGAGGCAGTGATGATGGAAGGCGAAGAACATTGACCGTTAGGCCAGTTCGAGCCTGGAAGAGCAGCTACGGTAGCGCAGGCCTCTGGCCACTTCGTGGCCAGTGAAGCCGTAGCGTAGATATGGTAAAAAATTAAGCTAGCACTACATAGCTAATGGGCGGGCGGAACACTAATTAGCGTCTCTAAGTTGAAAAACTACAAGCAAAACAAGCAAGCACAACAGGCAAAGCGCAAAAAAATAGGCTCCCCTTACGGAGAGCCTACTATATCTTATAAGAAAAGTTTATTACTTGGTAGCTTCAGCGGGAGCGGCTTCGGTAGCAGCAGCGCCTTCGGCGGGAGCGGCTTCAGCGGGAGCAGCAGCTTTGTCAGCTTCAGCGGGAGCGGCTTCAGCGGGAGCGGCAGCCTTGTCAGCTTCAGCGGGAGCGGCTTCAGCGGGAGCGGCAGCCTTGTCAGCTTCAGCGGGAGCAGCTTCGGTAGCAGCGCCTTCGGCGGGAGCAGCTTCGGTAGCGGCGGGAGCAGTCTGGGTGCCCTCAGCGGGAGCATCAGTCTTAGCAGCACAAGCAGAAAGGGTGAAAGCGGCGGCGCCGATCACGAACAAAGCAGCTAATTTTTTGAAAGTAGTCATAATTAGGAAAACCTCCTGAACCCAAGCGATCCTATAAAATAATTTGTTACACCGCAAAGCAGCGCAAATGGATCAGGGTAATTGGATACTATTTCATTTCGCGACTTCTAGTCGCAAAACCTTGGCAAAACCGACCACAGTAGCAGCTGTTTTTGAAACAGCTTTAACTGTGCTTCAATCGTACCAAGTAGAATTTCCGTTTGCTATAGTGGCATGTTCTAAGCAAGCCCAGAAACTATACCACTTATAAAATCAGCAAGACTTTCAGCACGTTTTTAGCAACTGAAGCTGAATACCTGCCAACCAAGTTGCAATTATTAAACAATCAAAGCAAAAATTCAAGTACTTTACGAACTAATTGGCCTGATTAGGATCCAAAACTTTGTCAAAACCTGACTCTACAAGCCAATCTGCGGCTTCTTCTTCATTTTTTTCTTTCCCAATGCCATTCATAAGACAATAAGCCAAGCAAGCTTGAGCTATTTTATCTTCATGATCGGCCGCTTGGCGGAATAATTCTACAGCCTTAGCTCGGTCGGCCTTAGTTCCAACTCCTTTATAAAAACAAAGTGCCATACAACGCAGTGCTTTACCGGCTACAGCATCGCCATGAGAGGCTGCTTCAGTATACAAAGCCAAAGCTTTAGCTCCATCAGCTTTTACTCCCCTACCGTGCTGGTAACTGACACCAAGCATAAATAAAGCGTTAGAATCTTTTTGCTCGGCAGCCTTACTAAGCCAGTAAGCTCCCCGCTCTAAATCTGGCTCTACGCTATCAATTCCTACGTTATAGTATATGCCCAACTTTACCTGAGCGTCGACATTGCCGTTTTCAGCCGCTTTGGTGAACCACTTAATAGCTTCTGGACCATTTTTTTCTACTCCCAAGCCATCGATATAACACTCAGCCAAAGCAAATTGAGCTACAGGAAAACCATTCTCAGCTGCCATACGATAGTAAGTGACAGCTTGCTTAGCATTTTCTTCTACTCCGTCGCCATTTATGCAGTGCATACCGGCAACAAACTGAGCTACAGCATGACCATGAGCAGCACTGCGCTCTAACCAATACATGGCAGTTTTAGGATCGCGAGGCACAATTTCATTTAAGTCGTAAATTTGGCCTAACTCATACTCAGCTTCGTTATATCCTTGCTCGGCAGCTTTGTTAAGCCAAACTAAAGCCTTATCTATATCGCGTTCTGTGGCTATACCTTTAAAGTAAAATTGAGCCAAAATTTCCTGAGCTACAGAGTCTCCAGCTTCAGCACATTTTTTTATAATAGGTAAAGCTTTATCAAATTGCTGCGTCTCCAAATATTGAGTAATAAGTTTGTGTTCAGCAGAATTTTCTTTAGATTCAACGACAGTAGCATTTTGGGACGCAGCAGTCTCGTCAGATTTTATTTCAGCAGCTCTTACATCAGCTGATAAATAAAAGCCAGCAGCTAAAAGCAGACAAACAGCACAATAATTTAATTTTATAGATTTAAACAAAGTCGTAGCCCTCCGTTACTTTAGACTATTTTTCCAATCAAGCTTTATCTTTATTCAGGAAATAAAAAATCGGGCCACTGACAAGGTAAAGTCCGCAAAATAAGTATACGGAAAGTGGTAAACTAACTAAAGCGACCAGTACTGGCAAAATGAAAGTCCATTTTGGCAACCAAGTCATTTTGGTAAGTTTGGGATATGGCAATTTGCAAACCATCAAAAACGCGAAAATTACAGTCAGGCCAAGGATAAACCAACTGCAAAAGAAACGGCAGCAAGCCGGAGCCATAAAATCAGCTAGGCAAAACATAGCTAAAATGGCTGCCGCACCTGTAGTAGGCATGCCTTCAAAAAAGCTAGGCGGACAGATAGAATCGGTGTTGGCATTGTATCTAGCTAAGCGCATACCACCTAAACAAATGTACACGAAAGCGATAAAAAGCGTAAAATAATTGAAACAGCCAACTAGCGGAGCGAAACCGCCACCATATTGCCAACCGCCAGAAGCTAAAGCTTTAATAACGCCAGCCAAACTGCTGCTATAATTGGCGCCAGTAGATGCCAAACTGTAAGTGCCAGCTACTGAAGCGGCATTCCAAGCATAAGAAAGCACACCGCCAGCTAAACAGAAACTAGCGAAATCAGCCAAGGAATCGAGCTGAGCGCCAAATTCACTGGCAACATTCCAACGACGAGCCAAAAAGCCGTCGCAAGCGTCAAAACAGACAGAAGCTAAAAGAGCCCAACAAGCCCAGAAAGGCTGGCCGATAACAGCTAAATAAAGGGCCAAAAGGCCGAGAAACATATTGAAGCACGTGCAAGCAGTTACTATCGCAAAAAACATATCCGCGCTCAGTTCGCCCGAACTGAGCATGGCCCTTTTATTGGACAAACGTTACACCCATGCGGCTATAGAAGATATAGCGCACACCTGGTCTTTTTTGTTTTAAACGAAAAGTAATTGTTCTTCGATTTTTTGCGCTGAATTAAGGCAAGAATCTTGGGCAGAAATGCGAATGGCGGAGAGGCCCTCAAATTGAAAACAAAGAGGGTATAAAATTGGTACATTTTTTGCCCCATTTTTAGGGTTGGGTCTACAGGAGCGCAAAGAAATGAGCTTGCAAGCTGTCTTGGCAAAATACAAAGAAATTTCATCTTCAAAACGTGAAAAAGGTGATTTCTTTGAACGTTTAATGAAAGCTTACTTGCTCAAAGCTCCCAAATATTCCGCCACCATTAAAGAAGTGTGGCTTTGGAATGACTTTCCTTTCAAAAAAGAATTTGGCACCGGTAAAGATGTAGGCGTTGACTTAGTAGCCAAAACTTATAGCGGCGAATATTGGGCAATTCAGTGTAAATTTTACGAGCGCACTACTAGAATCAATAAAGAAGACGTCGATACTTTTTTAGCTACTTCTGGTCGGCAATTTCACGATGAAAAAGGGCAAGCGCGTCAGTTTGCCAACCGCCTTTGGATTGCTACTTCCGACAATTGGTCTAAAGAAGCCGACGAAGTACGTAAGGGCCAGACTATCAATTTCTCTCAAATAACGCTCTACGATTTAGAAAATGAACCAATAGACTGGGAAGCATTAGCTAATGGCGCTCCGTCACATGAAGTTGTTTGCAATAAACGTGAATTGCGCGATCACCAAAAAGAAGCGCTCAATCGTTTCCACGAACATTTCCAATACGCCGACCGCGGCCGCTTAATTATGGCTTGCGGTACGGGTAAAACTTTTACTTCTTTGCGCATTGCCGAAAATGAAACTGCCAGCAGCGGCTTAGTGCTCTTCTTAGTTCCTTCTATTGCTCTACTTGGCCAAACTTTAAACGAGTGGACTAATTATGCGCAAAAGACTATTAAGCCTATTTGCGTTTGTTCTGACGCTACAGCTTCTAAAAAGAAAAAAAGCGATGATGATGGTGATGAAAGCGTAGCCGATTTGGCTTTGCCAGCTTCTACTGATGTAGAAAATATTGCCAAGCAACTGAAAGAACGCCTTCAGGAAAATACTGAAGGTATGACGGTAGTATTTTCCACTTATCAATCAATTGAGCGTGTTCATGAGGCTCAGCAACTTTTAAATAAAGAAAAGCCTGATTTTTACCTTTTTGACTTAATTATTTGCGATGAAGCTCACCGCACTACTGGCGTAGCTTTAAAAGCTCAGACAGCCAAAGGCTACAAATACGACGAGAGCGCCTTTATTAAAGTTCATGATAATGAATTTATCCAAGCTCGCAAGCGTATCTATATGACGGCTACGCCTCGCCTTTATCGCGAAGATGTGAAAACTAAAGCTAAGGCTCAAGACGCTTATCTGTGCTCTATGGATGACGAAGCTCTTTACGGCCCGGAAGTTTACCGTATTGGTTTCGGAGAAGCTGTAAAAAAGGGCTTACTTTCCGACTACAAAGTAATGGTTTTAACCATTGACGATCAAAAAATACCAGCGCCTTTGCAAGAAGCTATAGCTAATAAAAGTGGAGAAATAGAGATTGACAGCGCTGCCAAGTTAATTGGTTGTATAAACGCTCTCTCCAAAAATTTTGCCTTAGAAGGCGATTTAGTTAGAAATACCGATCCTGGTTTAATGCATACTGCCGTAGCTTTTTGCCAAGACATAAAAACTTCCAAGAAGATTGCCGAAGTTTTTAATAAGTACCAAGCCGATTGTAGTCAGGCTCTAAGTGAAAAAGAAAATGTTCCTCTGGTAGAAGTTCAAGCTGATCATGTTGATGGCTCAATGGGAGCTTTTAAGAGGCAGAATAAACTCAGTTGGCTTAAAAATGTAGATTCATCCACTAAAGCTTGCCATATTTTAACTAACGTGCGCTGCCTTTCCGAAGGCGTGGACGTGCCCTCTTTAGATGCAGTGCTATTCCTTTCGGCTCGTAATTCCCAAGTAGACGTAGTTCAGTCGGTAGGGCGCGTCATGCGCAAAGCACCAGGCAAAAAGTACGGTTACATTGTTATTCCTGTAGTAGTGCCGCACGATGTAGCTCCTGAAGACGTATTAAACGGCAGCAAAAGCTTTGAAGTAGTTTGGTCGGTACTTAACGCTTTAAGAGCTCACGACGATCGCTTTAATGCTGAAGTAAATAAAATTGAGTTTAATAAACTCTCTGCTGAAGCTGTAGCTAAAGGCTCAGCTTTTAGCATTGGCGGAGTAGCCGATGCTAACGATCATATCTTAATTGATACTGTTCCCAATCCTAAAGGAGTACAAACAGAACTTAATTACGGGGATATGCGCAATGCTATTTACGCTCGCCTGGTTAAAAAGGTTGGCAATAGGCGCTATTGGGAAGAGTGGGCCGAGGATGTAGCTCATATAGCAGAAGAGCATATTAAACGCATAAATAAGCTGATTGCCGAAGATGAAGCCCATAAAGAAGCTTTTGATCAGTTCCTTAGCGGTTTGCGCAAAAACTTAAATCCTTCGGTTAGCCAAGATGACGCTGTAGAAATGCTGGCTCAACATATTGTTACTAAACCTGTCTTTGAAGCTCTGTTTGAGAATTATTCCTTTGCTAAAAATAACCCAGTTTCTATTTCTATGCAAAAACTGATCGATCTTTTGCATGAAGATATTCCCGCTGCCGAATCGGACGTAATGGTCAAATTCTATAAGCAAGTAGCCGAACGAATAGAAGGAGTAAACAGCGCCGAAGGCCGGCAAAAGATTATTATCGAGCTTTACGACAAATTTTTCCGGGCCGCTTTTCCCAAGACAGTGGAAAAATTGGGCATAGTTTATACTCCAGTAGAAGTAGTCGATTTTATTATTTATTCAGTAGCCGACCTTTGGAAGAAAGAATTTGGGGGCAGCATTTCCGATCAAGGTGTACATATTATCGATCCTTTTGTAGGTACGGGTACTTTTATAGCTCGCCTTTTGCAAAGTGGCTTAATTAGGCCGGAAGATTTGGAGCGAAAATACACTAAAGAGCTGCACGCCAATGAGTTGGTGCTTTTGGCTTATTACATTGCTTCAGTAAATATTGAAAATGTTTACCACGATCAATGTAAAAATAAGGAGACATACCATCCTTTCGAAGGTATTTGCTTAACTGATACTTTCCAACTTAGCGAAAGCGACCAACAAGAGCACCTTTATGCCAAAGAGTTGGCCCAAAACTCGGAACGAGTAATTGCTCAACAAAAAGCGCCCATCCAAATTATTATCGGCAACCCACCTTATTCCGTAGGACAGAAATCGGCTAACGACAATGCTCAGAATCAAAAATATCCACACTTAGATAGTCGCATTGCCGATACGTATGCTCAAGCTAGTAAGTCTACCAACAAAAACTCGCTTTATGATTCATATATAAAAGCTTTCCGTTGGGCCAGCGACCGTTTAGATCCGCAAACTGGCGGCATTATCGCTTTTGTTTCCAATGGTGCTTGGATTGATGGCAATGCCAGCTCTGGTTTTAGGAAATGTTTGGAAGATGAATTTGATACCCTCTATGTTTTCAATTTGAGGGGTAATTGCCGTACCAGCGGAACGCTGCGCAAAGAAGAGGGCGGCAACGTCTTCGGCCTAGGCAGCCGCACTCCAATTGCGCTTACCTTGTTAGTTAAAAAGCCTAGTACCGAACAGCAAAAAGCGAAGATCTATTACTACGAGATTGGCAGCTTTTTAACCAGAGAACAAAAGCTGGCCGAGTTAAAACGCCTTGGCAGCGTCTTAAATGAGCAATTACAATTATCCTCAATTACACCAAGTAAGGATCATGACTGGATAAATAAAAGGGACGATCTCTTCCAAACGTTTACTAGTATCGTACCATTAAAAAAATACGATACATTGAGCCACAGCTTTTTTATTTTGAATACACGTGGTCTTGAAACTTCTCGTGATCATATTGTGTACAATTCGTCTAAACAGCAGCTAGTACACAACGTAGAAAAAATGATTTCTACATATAATGCTTGTAGGGAGCTGTTGCTTTGCAAATGCACGGATATACAAGCTGAGAATTATATGAATGACGAAAAATCTGAAGTTGTATGGACTCGCAGCACCAAAAATAATTTACAACGTAAGCTAAAGTATGAGTTCTCTAATTCTGATTGCCGAACAGCTATTTAGACGAATTGTAC
>SFMI01000087.1 GCA_004554425.1 Candidatus Saccharimonadota bacterium
AACCACAGTCGCAAATTGGCCCTTTATAGAGCTTTAGGAGCTGCTCCAAGCGATATTGGCAAAATTTATCTCGTTCGCAGCTTAGCTACGGGAGTGACTGGTGCTTTTTTAGGCCTAATTTTTGGCTGTTTAGGTGGCAACCTTATCAATAAAATTTGTGCTTTCTACAGCTTTTTAAGTAGTGAAGCAATATTTGTTCCCACTAGAAATTGTCTATTGATAGTTTTTTGTTTTACTATCCTGGCTGCTATACTTTTCTGCCTATTTCCTATCTATAAAGGCTGCAGATTTGGCTTTGAAAACTCGGCAAATGACTAAAAATAGCTTAACAATCTCTTTTTGTCAGTGCAAGGTGGGCAGGGCATCACTGCCTATTAGCGAAAGTTTAGAGCCAACTGTACCGCAGGACACGGGAACAGTATAAAATATTATGCTTGCCCCGATCGGCTTCACCTTTCTGCTAGGGCTTTACAGCGATCGCAAAGCAAGAATATTCTGCATTGCTAAAAAGTTGCAGAAGTCCAACTCATTTATGCAAGAGGTACCTTAAAAGATGAGCAAAAATAACGATGGAATAGGCTTTTTGATTGGTTTGCTGGCCGGTACGGCTATAGGTGTATCTGTCGGTATGATTTTAGCTCCTCGCTCCGGCCAAGAGAGTCGCCAAATGCTCAATGATAAGTTTGAAACTTACCGTCGCAGAGCTGCCGAAGCTGCCGACGAACTGAGGGCCAGTACCTCCGAAGCTATTGCTAAAGGCAAACGTTATTGTGACAGTGTGCGTGAACATTACGCTCAAGTAAAAGCTGAGCGCACCGTTTCCCTTTCCCAACCGGAAAGCGCCGAGATTACTCAGCCTTTAGACGAAGATAATATCCCAGATTCTGAAAGTTCCGCTGTAGTTCAGGATCAAGATTCGCAACAAGCTTAATTTTTTTCATCTTAAGTACCGTGAGGCACACGGAAATCCACGCTTGGGGAGAGCATACAAGACGTTTTTTTCGTTCTTACTCGAGAAGAGTGCTCGACGAACCAAGAATCCCCTATCCTTTCTATAAAGTTTGGGGAGTGTCAAAGTCACTACAATATGGAGGGCCTAATTTTGGATATTAAGGTCAGCACAAAAACTATCGAAAATATTGCTGAGCAAATCGACGTCAGCGGAGAGATAGACGTTTATACCTCCCCCAAAGTAAAAGATACCATCAACGCTTTAATCGAAAAAGGCGCTTACAATTTGATCGTCAACCTCGAGCAAGTTCGTTATATCGACAGTACCGGTTTGGGCGTCTTGATTGGCGCTCTTAAGAAGGTACGCGAGCACAACGGCCATATCTTTTTGGTTTGCGTCGACCAGCAAATTAAGAAAGTTTTCACTATTACAGGCTTAGTTAAGATCTTCCGTATTTTCAATACTAACGAAGAAGCCGTAGCTGCTTTTAATAAAGCCGAGTAATTTTATTAAGAGTAAGACAAAGCTGTCGGACAGCATTTTGTAAAGTTGTCGCTCTTTTTAGACAAAATAGAATCTTCTGCATTTTACAAAAAAAAATGAAGTGAAGGTTCTATTTTTTTAGTATTTTAGGAAAAATATGATGAAATCGATATTTTTTGATCAGAAATTAAAAATAAAAGAAATTCCTCGCCCCCAAGCCATTGGCTCTGAAGCTCTTATCAAAGTAGAATTGGCCGGCCTTTGCAATACAGATTTGGAACTGTGTCGCGGTTATATGGATTTTACCGGCGTTCTGGGTCACGAGTTTGTGGGTACTGTCGAAGAATTGGGCCCCGAATGCACAGATGCTGATAAGCAAAAATGGTTACATAAACGTGTTGTAGGCGAAATCAATTGTGGCTGCGGCCATTGCTCTTGGTGCTTGGCCCATTCTGACGCTCGCCATTGTCCAAACCGTACCACTTTGGGCATTGACAGACGCCATGGCGTTTTCGCTCCTTATACTTTATTGCCGGTTAAAAATTTGTATGCAGTGCCTGCGTCTGTAAGTAATCGCCAAGCCGTTTTTACTGAACCGCTGGCCGCAGCTTGGGAAATTGTTGAGCAGCTCCATTTGCAGCCCAATTCTCAAGTGCTTATCTTTGGCGATGGCAAACTCGGTTTAATGGCTGCTGCCGTTCTGCGCTTAAGTTGTCTTAACCTAACTCTTATCGGCAAACACGAGCAAAAGCTACAATTGGCCGCCCAAATGGGCGTCAAGACAGAGCTTTTGCAAAACTTCCAAGCCCAACAAGCTGACGTTGTTATTGAAGCTACCGGCAGCCCCAACGGTTTGGAGATGGCCATCGCCAACGTTAAGCCGCGCGGCACCATCGTGTTAAAATCTACTGTGGCGGCTAATTCTAACTTAAACCTAGCTCCTATTGTTGTGAAAGAACTTACTGTGCTGGGCTCGCGCTGCGGTCCCTTTGCTCCGGCTTTAAGATCAATGGAACTAGGCTTAGTTGATCCGGAGCCGCTTATAAGCGCGATTTATCCTTTAAGCGAAGGCTTAATCGCCTTCCAAAAAGCGCAGGATCGCAACAGTATCAAAGTATTGATCGATCCTGCGCTTTAAAGGCTACAAAGTAATACTAAGCATTTAGTCGCCAGCCTCAATAACGAATTAGCCGTAAATACACACTTTTGGGCAAGTGCCGCGCGGCTAAAGGCACAGTGCACAAAAACAGCCGCCGACAAGAACTTTTGGTCGGCGGCTGTTTTTACACGGCCTCCTTGACAAGTAAACAAACGTTTACTAATATTCATTTATAGTAAACGATAGTTTACCATTGTCAAGGAGGCAGCCAAACGATGATTGGCACTAAAAAGAAAATTTGGCGGACGGCTTTGGAGCTTTTTGCCCAAAAGGGCTTTGAGGCCACTTCGGTAAGCGATTTAGCCGGCCGCCTGGGACTCAGTAAAGGGGCACTATATAAGCATTTTGCCGACAAGCGAGCCATTTTAGAAGAAATAATTAGGCAAATGGCCAAGCAAGACGGCTTGGCGGCTCAAAAATATGCAGTGCCAGCAGAGACATTTAGTGCCAATCCCGCAAGTTACGCGCATACTGAATTGTCACAGGCGATAGCTTTTACCAAAGCGCAGTTCGGCTTCTGGGCGCTGGACGAAGTGGGCGCAAATTTTCGCCGTTTGCTAATTGTGGAACAATATGGAAGCGCCGAATTTGCCGAACTGTACAACAATTATTTGGGCAGTGGGCCGCTGCTATATATGCAAGATATTTTTCAAACAATGATTGAGCAAGGGAAATTGGCCCCTGCCCCTGCCCTAAGGTTAGCAACAGAGTTTTACGCGCCTTTTGTATTTTTACTTAGTCAGCACGATCACGGTCGCCCTTTTGCTGAATGTTTGGCGATCTTAAGTGATTGTCTGAATAGCTTTGTCGAGCGCTATGCCCTTAAGCCAAACTTAGATACATAAATACGCTTCACTTCAACCTTTAAGAAACTACATTTTTCACAAGGAAGTATTTTATATGCAATGCATAAAAAGTTTAAAGTATAGTGATTCTAAATTTATCTCCAAAATTATGGGCCCAAATCCTCTGAAACTTTTGGAAGAGCTTATGCTTAATAATCAGCTAGCTCCACATAGTCGCGTTTGTGATCTGGGCAGCGGACAGGGACTAACCAGTTTATTTTTGGCCAAAGAATATAATTTACAAGTGTATGCTGCCGATTTATGGAGCGATCCGCAAGAGAATCAAGCTTTTTTTGACTCTTGCCAAATGTCCCATCAGCAATTAATTCCCGTCAAAGCCGATGCGGAAAACTTGCCTTTTGAAAGAGACTTTTTTGACGGAGTGGTCAGCGTCGATTCTTATAATTATTTTGGCCGTTCTGAAACTTATTTAGACGAAAAGTTGTTACCTTTTGTCAAAAAGAACGGTCTAATATACTTAGCTATTCCAGGTACCAAAGCCGACTATCGCAGTGCTTATCCTCCGGAATTATTACTTTCTTGGACGCCAGAGCAATTGGAATATATGCGCGATATAAACTACTGGAAGAATATTTTTATGCATAGCCAAGGCGTAGAATTGCTTTATATAAAAGAAATAGAAGGAAATGAAGAATTATGGGCCGATTGGATCGCCCAAGATAACCCCTACTCTGTCAACGACCGTAAATCTATAGAAGCAGGCGCTTGTCAGTATTTGACTTTTTTGGCAGTAGCTTTGCGTTGTAAATAATCGCTAGGTATAGTTTTTAAACAGCAGGCGGAGGCACTGGCACAAAATAGCTAACCAACGGGCGTGTAACATAAACTAGTGTCTCGAAACGTAAAAACTACGCAGCCAAACAGGCAAGCCAACAGGCAAAGCGCAAAATAGGTATTTTTCTCTTAATTTTCACAAATAGCTTTAATAGGTATCACAAATAGGTTTTTCCTCTCACACGGAGAAAAGCGCGGGACGCGTTTCGCGCTAGCTTATCCATTGGGCTGAGGGAACTAACCAAAGTTAGACGAAAAACGCGCTCATTATTTTTGGGAGGCCTTAGTAGTTATGCAGCCGACTTACTTGTCGCAAGAGAATAAACTTTCCAGCTTAGGGGAAAAGATTTTTTTAGATCGTTATTCCTTGAAGGACGGTTCCAAGGACACCTTGGCTAAAGGCGACACAGTAGTTGTCTTGTTAGATCCTAAGAGCAGCCAACGCGAAATTGGAGAGATTACCGCTATTGAAGGTGACAACGTAAGCGTCACTTTGCGCGACGGTTCGCCTTTCCAGACTGTTAAAGAACACGTAGACAAACCCTTGGAGCTTCACGTGGAAGATATGATGGATCGTGTGGCCAAAGGCGCTTCCCAAGTTGAGAGCAAAAAAGATCGGGAAAAATGGCAAACCAATTTCCGTTGGCTCTTGGAGGGTTGGAAGTTTGTACCCGGCGGTCGCATTCTTTCTTCTTGCGGCAGCAACCAACAACTTACTTTCTACAATTGCTTTGTGGTACCCAGTCCCTACGACTCTCGCGATGGTATTATCAGTACCCTTTCCCACATGGCCGAAATCATGAGCCGAGGCGGCGGCGTAGGTATCAACCTTTCTTCTTTGCGTCCACGCCACGCTTATGTAAAAGGTGTCAATGGTCGTTCCTCCGGTTCAGTTTCTTGGGGCGGCTTATATAGTTTCGTTACTGGTTTAATCGAGCAAGGCGGCTCTCGCCGTGGTGCTCTTATGCTTATTTTGAACGTTTGGCACCCTGATATTATCGAATTTATCAATGCTAAACGAGAAGAAGGCAAAATAACCAACGCCAATATTTCTGTGGGTATTACTGCCGACTTTATGCAAGCAGTACACGACAATGCCGATTGGAACTTAATATTCCCCGATACCGACGATCCTAAGTACGCCGACCAATGGCACGGCGATATTAAAGATTGGCAAGAGAGAGGCGGCCGAGTTATTGTTCATAAGACCGTCAAAGCCAGAGATATTTGGAATAATATTATCGAAAGTGCTTGGGCTTCCGCAGAACCCGGCGTCTGGTTTATCGATCGCAGCAACGAGCTTTCCAACTCTTGGTACTATCCAGAAGGACGCGTAGTTTGTACTAATCCTTGTGGCGAACAACCTTTGCCCGCTTGGTCTGTATGTAATTTAGGCCATATCAACCTTTCCAAGATGAGCAAAGACGGCCAAGTAGATTGGGATACTTTGAAAAAGACCGTCCAGTATGCTGTACGTTTCTTGGATAATATTATCGACACCACTCCCTATTTCTTTACTCAAAATAAAGAGCAACAATCAAAAGAACGTCGCATTGGTTTAGGTACCGTCGGATTAGCTGAACTTTTAGTTAGACAGGAGCTTCGTTACGGTTCTCCAGAGTCGGAAGAATTTATCAAGAAGCTTTACAAATTTATTGCCGAAACGGCTTACCAAGCTTCTGCCGATTTGGCTGCCGAAAAAGGCAGTTTCCCCCGCTTCGATAAAGAAAAATATTTACAAGGTAAGTTTATCGAGCGCCTTTCTGAAGAGACTCGCGCCAAGATTGCCAAAGAAGGCATTCGCAACGTTACTTTGCTCACTCAAGCTCCTACCGGTACTGTAGGTACAATGGTTGGAACTTCTACTGGTATTGAGCCTTTTTATTTCTGGTCTTACACTCGCAAGAGCCGCTTAGGCGTCCACGTAGAGAAAGTGGCCGTTTTAGACGAGTGGCAACAAAAACATCCTGGCGAGCCTACTCCAGATTACTTTGTCAGCGCTTTAGATCTTACCCCTCAAGAGCATGTTAAGGTACAAGCCGATATTCAATATTGGGTAGATTCGGCCATTTCCAAAACTTGCAACGTCCCTGCCGATTATACTGTCGATCAAGTACGCGAACTTTACGAACTTATGTATAAGTTAGGTTGCAAAGGCGGCACCATCTATAGAGACAAATCTAGAGATGAACAAGTACTCAGTGCCGAAAAGGATACTAAAAAAGCTGCGGAAGAGCCCAAAAAAATTATCGAAAAGAAACAACCTAAGGTGCGTCCGCGTCCCACCGTGCGTCGCGGTGTGACCGTTACCAAATCGACTCCTACCGGCACTGCCCACATCATTATGAATGATGATGAAAATAATCAGCCTTTTGAAGTTTTTATCGAAATTGGTAAAGGCGGTTCCGATATTAAAGCTATGGCCGAAGCTCTGGGACGCATTGCTTCTATCTTGCTGCGCGTCAATTCTCCCTTAAGTCCCAAGGATCGCGTCAAAGAAATTGTCAAACAACTTGGCGGTATCGGCGGTCAGAGCTCTGTCGGATTTGGTAAAAATAGAGTACGTTCTCTGCCTGATGCCATTTCTCAAGCTTTATCCGACAATTACTTAGCTCCAGAAGAGAATCCCGAACTGGAAGAAATACGCCAAAAGGCCGAAGCTATTGGTAAAATTACAGCCGACATTTGTCCTGAATGTGGCAACAGCAGCTTTATCAATATTGAAGGCTGCACCAAGTGCTACTTATGTGGCCATTCTGAGTGTTAGCTTTATAATGCATAAAGCAGTTACACTCGTAGTTTTTAACCAACAGGCGGAGGCAGTGGCGATGGAAGGCGAAGAATATTGGCCGTTAGGCCAGTTCGAGCCTGGAAGAGCCGCTGCTGGAGCCAGCCAACATGAACATGAG
>SFMI01000088.1 GCA_004554425.1 Candidatus Saccharimonadota bacterium
CAAGCTTGTTTTTCGGTAATAGGACTATGCATGGAGACGCCGGGTACGGGAGTAAAAAAGGCTATATCGGAGAACCTAGCAATAAAGCCAGGAACATTTAAGTCTAAGCTATCAGATTTCTTCAAAACAGCGATTTCACTATCCATGTCACCCCAAACGTATTTTTTGGCAATGACATCAGTTTGCTCCCCATTAACAAGAAGTCTGAGACGAGAAACTTGATTTTTTTTGCTCTCATAGAAGTAAACAGCCTGAATTTCAGCATCAAGCCCAAATACTTGCTTGACGATCGCTTTCCAGGACAAGGGAATAGACATATTTGAAACACTCTGCATCATTGAAGATTATTATTCTTATTGTTTGAGATCAACTACTTTTCTTTAAATTTTAAACGATACTTATTTATCGACTTAATATTTTTTGTCACATAGAGGAAATAAAAGTACCTCTTCGATATCTAAGCCTAGGGATTAAGTGTGCCCAATTGGCTACCGTCTTTGCTATAATGCAAGCTAAAAAGAGAGTATGGAATGACAGACTTGACTGTTCGGTCTTAAGAGGATGAACTTTTGGAAAATAATTCGGAGAAAAGGCGTTCTTGGGCTGCGGTTTTGCGCGGCGCCTCAGCAAAAACTTTCAAGTTTATAAGAACGGTGTGCGGCTTCATTCCCATTACCGGCATGGGATTAGCTTATATGATTCTGCTGGCGCTAACTTTTTACTTTGTAGCCTTAGGAGAAGACGATATAGTTTGGATCTCAGCTTCTGTAGCTCTTATGATCGTCGGCATCTTGATGATTTTGGCCGTGAGTATAGGTGCTATCTATTTGGCTATACATTGGAAAGCTAAATGCGAAGTAGGCTTATCGGATATAAGTACTTCCACTATGTATCAGTCAAAGTCTGGCTTAGAAATAGCTTTTTTGCCCGTTCCTTTTGTCAACATTTCCATCGAGTGGCTTTATCCGGCAGAAGTCGAAACCGAATGCAAACAAAGCTTATCTTCTGTTGCTGAATATATTACCGTCAACCACCGTTGCAGCGTCGAGAAGATTAGTCGCCGCTTCAGAGTGGAAGATATTTTAGGCTTAGCCGACGTAACCTGGGTAAGTACTCAAAATGTCAAGTTTAAAGCTTATCCCAAGCCAGGCGCGGTAAAAAGTAGCAGCATAACGTTAAGCATGGCTGGTGGCGAAGATATTTCCGATCCTTTCGGTTCCCCTCAGGGCGATCTTATAGAAATGCGTCAATACGTACCTGGGGACTCTTCCCGCTCAATATTGTGGAAAGTTTATGCTCGCAGTCGCCGCTTGGTCGTCCGTATGCCAGAAAGAGCGCTTACCGCTCAGACACGCACTTGCGCCTATTTGGTGTCCGGCCCCAATGATGAAGCCAGCGCTTCTTTTGCCCGCTCGATTCTCGAGTCTAAAATTTTGGGCGACAGCTGGCTTTTCGGCGCCGACGGCTGCGTCGGAACTACTTCTATTATAAGTGAAGCATTAGATTTCTTGGCTTCTTCTGGAAATGCAGAATCAAGGGAACTCTGCGGCTTGAAAAAATTCTTGGAAGAAGCTTCCAAACTCGGTTACCATAGTTGCTTTGTGTTTGTGCCAGCCGCTTACGGAGACTGGGTGAAAAACGTTCTAGGAGCGGTCAGAGATACCCACCTCACCATTACTTGGCTTATGGGTGTCGATCAGAACTTAACAGAAGCTGAAGATAAAAAGAAACAGCCTTGGGAAAAGTGGATTTACATTGACTCCAATGAAGTACACTTGGAAGCTCCTTCCAAGATTGCTCAAACTTTACAAAGTCCCAATACTCCCATGATCTTATGCGAGACAGCTACAGGACGCATCATAAATAACGCGGCTGCTTATTTGCAAGCTCAGGAAAAGGCGGTCTAGTTACAATATGGACGGCATGACCTCAGGAAATAAAAAATCTTCTTTTGGCATAGGCACATTTTTAGAGCGCTCTTTTAACAGTTTAATGTGGGGCGTAATTTTAGCCATAAATGCTTCTACTATCTCTGTAGCAAATGGTATTTTCGGCGCCTTCGTGGGGGGAGTTTTAGGCTTTTGGCTCTCTTATTGGCTTTCTTCCAAGCGTTTGCGCATACCAGTATTTGTCTTAGGAGCTCTGGTACTCGATCGCATTTTTGTCCATTTGGCCGATATTCCCGTCAACAGCGCTTTTATAGCTTCTCTTTTTGCTTCTCCAGAAAATGCTAGTTTATTTTCTCAAGGGCTAGTTTGGTTTATAAATTGCCTCTTCTTGGTCATGGTTATCCATGCCATAAGTATACGTAATCCTTGGTTTGTAGCCGTCGAGCTGATTATCGTAGCTAACATTGCTCTCTTACCTTTGTCGGCTCACCGTGACGGTTTTATCAGCCGCCCCTATTTCTTCGTCGATCCGCTCTGGTCCAGAGGTTGGGATCCCATTCCCTTCTTCATCGCTGCCGGCGTAATTTTGGCCATTGCCTTGGTTTTCCTTATTGTAGGACGTTTTAATAAACGCACTTTGGCCGACTTATCTATCTTAATTGTCACTATTTCTTTAGTTGGAGTTTTTCTGCCCCTTAAAGATTTGCACCAGCCTTTGCCTGAGCAACTTATGAGTGGCAATGCTAAAGGCGAACAACAAGAACAAGCTAAAGGCAAAGAAGGTGGCAACAAAGGCCAAGATCAGCAAAAAGACGATCAAGATCAAGACCAGCAGCAACCCAATCAAGGTCAGCAAAAGCAAGACGACAAAGACAAGAATGATAATCAACAGAACAACGATAAGGACAACAACCAAGGCGGAGGCCAGAGCGACAATCAGGATAAGAATGACAATTCCTCAGAAGCTCCCAAGTCGAAGCCTGTGGCTGTAGTTGTCTTTAACGATGATTATGCTCCTCCGGAAGGTTATTATTACTTCCGCCAGGATGCCAAGAGCTTCTTCAACGGTCGTAAGTTGGTTAATGACATTTCCGGACGCTATGATCACGATATTGCTTCTGGCTTCCCTCAGTTTAATGCGCCCAATCCACTTACCCCTCCCTCAATAGATGCAACTAAAACTAAAGCTATCAATACAAAAGTTAGTTTAATCGAAAATCATAGTAAACCATTCGGATTACTTAATCCTATGGCTATGAGTGCTGCTTCCAATCCAAATAGCAGTCAGTTTGTGGGGGCTTACAGTGTAGATTCGCGTTCTTTTACCGGCAAAATAGATACTTTGCTCCAGGCTGAGCTTAACAATCCGCAATGGTCAAAGGCCGATATAGATTACTATACTCAATTGCCTAACGACAAGCGCTATAAAGAGTTGGCTTTACAAATTCAAAATGATTTGCCAGCTGCTTTTAGGTCTTTGCCTATGGCCAAAGTATATATTATGAAGCTGTGGCTTGATAAAAACAGCACTTACGATACTAAAGTAAAAATTACCGATAAAGACGACGTTGTTTCCAAGTATCTTTTCGGAGATCGAATTGGATACTGTGTCCATAATGCCAATGCTTTAGCCTATTTGTGCCGTTCTATTGGTATTCCGGCCCGTGTAGCTGAAGGCTACGCTGTAGACACCAAAAATACTTACGGCGGCTCAGCTTTGCTGATTATGAATAATAGCGCCCATTCTTGGTGCGAAGTATACATTCGGGGACTGGGTTGGTACCCAATCGATGTATCCCCCGAACGTTCCAATGTAACTCCTCCAGATCCACCAGATCCCGATTTGCAAAAAATGTTCGGCGAAATGGCCCGCGAAGAATCAGCAGACAAAGAAGGCGTATCCCAAAAGCCGGTCGATATGCAAATGCAAATGCGATCTTTAGTAAAAGCCTTGGGCTGGTTGCTGGCTATAGCAGCAATCTTAGCTTTTATTGGCGCTTGGGTACATAAAGTTTATATCCACCTCATGGCCCATTTAAGCTTTGGCGCCAAGCGAGCCGATTGTGTGTACAAAGCTGCTTTGGTGTCACTAGCCGAAATAGGCATACGTCGCCACTATGGAGAAACGCGCGAAGAGTTTGCTTCTCGCTTGGCTGATAAGTTGCCCGCTTTACAAAAATTAACCCAATGGCATGTGCGTTGCCATTTAGGCGAAAATGCACAAATTAAGTTTGTTTCTCGCACACCTTTGCCAAGCACTTCCGAATGCGCAGCCCACTATGCTCAGCTTAAGTCGGAATTATCTAGCTGCGCTCCTTGGTGGCGACGCCTCCTGGGTATACTGAATCCTTTCGCTTGGCTCTTTGTACGTTAAAAATCAAACCTAATCAATTTTAAAAACTAATGTCCACTTAGACGGAGGAAACTTATCTTGGATAGAACTTCGCAAGCTAACCGAGCTGCTCGCTTAGATAAGGCTTACAATTTACTCCTTACTATGGAGTCGCGCTTAAAAAGAGCGGTACGCGGACGAGATCGCGTCATCGAGCTTATTTTAATTGCCCTCTTAGCCGACGGTCACGTGCTTTTGGAAGATTTCCCCGGTTCCGGAAAAACCACCTTAGCTAAAGCCTTGGGAGACTCTATATATAATGATAATCCCGAACCTCCGATCACTATGTTCAGGCGTATCCAGTTTACTCCCGACTTGCTCCCTTCCGATATTACCGGTATGACGGTGTTTGATCCTGATAACGGTACTTTCACCTTCCGTCCCGGCCCCATTTTTGCTCACGTGGTATTAGCTGACGAAATTAACCGTACCTCTCCCAAAGTTCAAGCAGCTATGTTGGAAGCTATGGCTGAAAAACAAGTAACCGTAGATAACACTTCCCACAATTTAGGCAAGCTTTTCTTTGTAATTGCCACTCAAAACCCCAGAGATCAAGCCGGTACTTATCCTTTACCTGTAGCTCAGCACGACCGTTTTCTCTTTAAGATCCGCATGAATAATATTGATAGAGAATCGGAGTTGGATGTATTGCGCTCTATTCAAGAAAGACGCAATCCTCCGGGCAATGAATTTCCTATGGTGCCCAAAACAGCAATTTTAGATGCTCGTCAAGCTATAGATCAGTATATATACGTCGACGATCGCATAAATCAATGCCTGGTAGATATGGCCAACGCTGTGCGCCAATCGCCTCATGTAGCCCAAGGTATATCTACCCGCAGCTTAGTCTTAATGTTGCCAGCTCTCAAAGCTTGCGCCCTTAAACGGGCTCGCGACTACGTAACTGCTGAAGACGTTTCTTACCTTGTGCCCTACGTTTTCGCCCATCGTTTAGAATTAGCTGCCGGTATTGAAGATCCGATTAAAGTCATAAGAGAATGTTGCAAAGGCCCTCTGGAAGCCTTATGCCGCTCAACACTTAAGAAATAAAATTTAGATCTAATGATCTGATGAAAAGATCATTAGATCTGAATACAAATATGAACATACATAAGCTGCTCAGAAGGGAAAAATCATGCGCCAAGTTCTTTCGATTCGCTCAAAAAATGGTTTGTATAAGCTTTTATTTATCACCATTGCTGTGCTGTTCGTTATGTCCATGATACCTTTATTCGGCAGCCCTGCTCTAGGTGAAGAAAAGTCTCCAACTTTTGAAACTTTAAGTAAAGGCGATATTGGCGGCGAAGAGCTATTGCAAATAGCTAATGATAGCCAAAATATGATAGCCTGGCGCAAATTCGCCGAAGAGAAACTTAAACAGGACAAAGATTCTCCAGTTGGCCATGCCGTCTTAGGTGTAGTGTTCCATTGTGCCGAAGGCGATTTGCCCAGAGCTCGCCACAACTTAGAGCTGGCCAAAAAAACTTTATTGCGCAGATTGCGAGGCTTTAATAATGGTACCGATGGATCTTTATTCTTAGGCGTTCAGATCCAGCTTTGCCAGGTTTTGGGCGAAATGGACGACTATAAAGCCAAAATAAAAGTGGTAGATGAATTGGCCAGTTTGCCAGGTTTTAGCAATTTTGCCGTAGACAAAGCCTGGCCTTTAATGAAATTAGATCGCGAAGAAGAAGCTCGCAAAGTTATTTCCGATGCCTTTAATTCCGGCAATATTAGCGCTAGAGAAATAGCCTGGAATAGCTTGGGAGCTTTGGAATCGGAATGCGGTAATTACCAAGCTTCTTACAATGCTTTTCGCAACTTGGTCAACGAAACCAAAGAGAGGGGCAAAACTCCAGATCCGACGGTGTTGCGTAATTGTGGCGAAACGGCTCTAGCCTTGGGACGTTTTGATGAAGCTGAACAATTTTTTAATGAGGCTTCCCGCGTTCCCTTTAGTGATCAGGCGTACACCAATCCTTTCAACGATTTAACCAATTTATATATTGCTGAAGCCAAGTTTACCGACGCAGCCAGTTGCCTCAAAAAAACTTACGAGCGAGCCCGCGCCATGCGCCCCTTCCTCTATCAGCAATTTATGGCCGACAATTTGCAAACAACTGGCGCTTTGCTTATGGAACTGGGCTTGATCCCCGAAGCTTGCGAGCGTTTAAAGCGTTTAGTCAATCGTCCCGACCGCCAAGGAGGTACTTCCTTAGATATAGATCAAGCTGAAGCTGGCAACTTGCTTACTTGGTACGCTTCTTTGAAAGCTATGCGCGAGTGCAAACGCGAAGAACTTAGCTGGACTCCTTTTTGGAAAAGCTTTAAAGTGCGCGGCCAAATTATCGCTATAAGCTATGAACTGTGGCGCTCGTCCTCGCGTGTTCGCGCCTTAATTACTGAAAATAAGCGCGTAGCCAGTAGCTTTCGTCCTTATAATGCACAATCTATTAGCGCTAACGAATGTTATAAACCCTTACTAATAAAAATTTTAGGTCCCGGTTTATGCGCCACAGCTATAGACGAAATATTTAGAGAAGCTCCCGACAATTTGCCCGTAGAAGAGCCTTATCTCTTGTTACATCGCGCCGAAATCGCTTATCAGTTCGGCAATTACGAAGCTTCTTTGAAGAACTATAAAAAGGCTTTAAAAACGTTGCCTCAAGCAGCTCAATTAGTGCGCTCTTTAGCTGCAGCTAGAGTAGCTCAACTCTCCTATGGCCAAGGCGATTTTCAAACTGCGGCCAATTACTATGCCCGATTGATTACTTCTACACCTACTTCTATACGCCATATGGAAATAAGCGTACCTATTACCTGTCAGGGTGACGGTTCTTCGGTTTCCAAACAGCTTATTA
>SFMI01000089.1 GCA_004554425.1 Candidatus Saccharimonadota bacterium
CCATACCATCGATTGGCAATACGTACCCGGCCATAAAGATCATTATTATAATGAATTATGCGATCAGCTGGCTCGTGAGCAAACAGAATTTTACAAAAAAAGTTAGTATTAACTGCGAATTATCTTGACAGCTGTGCCGTTTATGATAAAATTCTGAAGACATCTAGCCTGTTCTATGGCTGGTGGTGATTTTATGCGGAAGTGGCGGAATCGGTAGACGCGCAGGACTCAGGATTCTGTGGGGTTAAACCTGTAAGAGTTCGAATCTCTTCTTCCGCACCATAGTTGTATAGAAAAAAAAGCGACTGTATACTAAGCGTGATCTTCTGTATATGGTCATTTTTTTTGCCTTGTTAAATGTAAAAGATTTTCTTAATACATGTAGAACTCCGCCAATCATGTGTCAGGAAAATATCGATAAAAATTCTCAAGTACAAAAGAATGATGCCGCCGAGGCGGGCAATAAACATAAATTCGGCAGAATGGTTCGCAATTTTTTCTTTAGGCGACGCAATGCCAAAGGCACGAACGAACGTCAAACCGCACCAACAAGCGGTGAAGAAACCTTGCCCACAAACGGTGAGCCTTCAGAAATAGTCAAGCCCAATGGAGCCAGCAAGTTTTTCGGAGCTGCCAAACGAGCGGTAGATAAGACTATCGATGGCCTTGGTTTTTCAGTTGCTTTTGGTACAGCAGCTATTAGTTCGCTGATCCTCTTTCGCGTTCTGAATAAAACCAAAGTCTATGGCTTAAAGAATATTCCCTCCGAGCACGAAAATGTGCTTTATTGTATCAATCACAACTCTTTGGTTGATAATTTTATTTTCGAAGCGGCCGCTTATGTACCCAAGATCTTTTTCCAACACAAATACTTGCCTATCAATTTAGCTGATCGCAAAAATTTCTTCGGAGATCCTTCTTCCAAAAAATTGCGCGACAGAGTTATGCGTATTCTGGGACGCCATTTCTTCCGTCACTTAAAGGCCTATCCAGTAGATCGCCGTACAGGCAACATGGAACAAGTAGAAGAATGGCGCAAGCTTATCAAAGACAACATCATGATTGTCTACCCAGAGGGAACTAGATCTCGCACAGGCAAAGTTGGCCACGGTAAGCCTGGTGTAGGTAAACTTATACATGAAGCTCGCCCTATTGTTATGCCTGTTTTTATGGCCGGCACAGCTCAAGTGTTGGGTGTAGGCATGAAATTCCCAGCTGTCTTTAAGACTATGAAAGTCTATATAGGCAAGCCTATGGATTTGAGCGATATACTTTTGGATCAACTCCCTGAAGACAGACGCAGCCAAATGCTCTATTACACCAAAATTTCTGAAGCTGTTATGGATGAAATTCGCAATCTCGATCCCGATTATCGTCCTTCGGAAGAAGAGCTTCCTGCTGTTGACAATCATGCTCACCTTAAAGGAAGTTCAAGCGCTCCGGCTAAATAAAGTTTTTCCGGCGCCTTATTGATACTTTTGCATTTTTACTCGAATAGAGAGGCCTATATGTCGGAAGAAAGCGGCCAGCTTAATCTCCCTCTAGGGTTGGAAGATACGTCCAACGACACAGCCGGTATAGCAAAAATCAGCTTAGACGATTGCCAGCGTATGCAAGCTTTTTGTTTGCTTATATTGACGTGTCTCACCTGTGCGGCAGCGGCTTATTGGCTGAAATCCGTTTTGCTCCCCTTCGTATTCGCACTCTTTCTTTGCTTAACTTTGCGTCCTATCGTGGGCTTTCTCCACACTAAATTTCATTGTCCACGTTTTCTCTCTATTATCTTAACCTTATTTATAGGCGCTTTCTTGTTGGTTGCCTTAACTGTAGTCGTATCAAATTCAGTAGTCGATATAACCTCTAATTTGGATCTTTACGAAAAACGCTTCGTCAGCCTTATAGACAATTTGTGCAGAAATGCTTGGATGCGCCGTCTAAACTTTAAAAGTGCGGACATTTTATCAACTATAGGTACAGAAGCGGCCAATAGTATAGGCGACGCCTTGGCAACTATTTTTAATGCTCTTTTTTCTTTTGTGTCCAATATCGTACTGGTAGGAATTTACTTAATCTTTCTAATGTTCGGTTCTTCAATAGGCAACGACAGCGAAGAGCACACTACGTTATTCCAAGATATATGTAAAAGCATAGAATATTATGTCTTAGTGAAAGTGATACTTTCACTGATTGTAGGCTGCCTGACCTGGCTCATTTTGACTATATTCGACGTCCCTATGGCTTATGTGCTGGGCATATTGGCCTTTGCTCTCAATTTTATTCCCAACGTCGGCCCCATTGTAGCCGTAATTTTACCTTTACCTCTGGCTTTACTCGATCCGGAAATTACTATTGGTACTTTTAGTATGGTAGTTATTTTGCCAACTATAGTGCACTTAATTATCGGCCATTTAGTAGAGCCCAACGTGTTGGGCGGCTCTTTAGAGCTGGATCCTGTGGTAATTTTGTTAACTTTAATGCTAGCTGGCGTACTTTGGGGGCCGGTGGGTATGCTCTTGGCTACCCCTATGACAGTAGCCGGAAAAATGGCCGTAGACAGAGTAAATTGGGCTAAACCCATCGTCAGCTTACTTTCAGGACGGCGTTCTGGACGCCACTGTAATGGCGACAAATCAGGTAAGTCAGCGACTAAAAATCTATCAAAAGTTACTCTTCCCCAAACTAATCAAATTAGTGAACCTACAGCAACTTCCCAAGCAGTCCCAACATCAGAACTCACTTAAATGCCAACTTATGCCTATTTGGAATTTTTCTGAGAGCGTGAAGCCAAAAACTCGCGTTCCTCTTCGGTGAGAGACTTGGCCCCTTGGGAAGATAGCTTGTGCATAAGAGCGTTCAATTTATCTTCTTCATTACGCTGCTCGGCTGTGCGTTTTTTTTCTTTGCCATTAAGGGGAAGCAGCTTTAGAGAGGTACGTGAGCGTCCTTCTGTGTAAGTACTATCAATGCCAGCTTTTCCACTATGTCCATTTAAACAACTGAAACGGATGAATCTTCTCCTCCGCTTCCAAGCCAGCCAACGTTTTTGTACTTTCTTTTCCCATTTAAGTACGTTAGCTTTTTCCAGCAACATAATGGCGACGGTTCCAAAGACAAAACCTCCCAAATCAGCCTGAATGGTCCCATAGCCAATACTGCTCAACAACATCACAACTAAGCTTATAGCAGTAAACCACCACAAAAAAGCTGCTTTGATTGGGATAAGTATTAAAAGCCAAATATGGAAAGTAGCTTCTGGATTTAAACGGATTAAGTAAGCCAAAGCTCCCAAAATTCCGGCGCCGCTCCCCATAACAAAAGCCGCCCCATGTCCAGTACTTATCAAAGCTCCTGTACAAAAGGCGGCTATAGCACCAGTAAAGACGCTGCCCAAATAAATAAGCAAAAATTTTACACTTCCAAGACGTTCTTCTAAAGGCGAACCAATAAAGAACAGCGCTAAGGTAAAGAATAGAAAACCGAGCGCCCCAGAGTGTAAAAAAGCATAGGAAATAAAACGCCATATTTGCCAAGCCGCTTCCCAACGGCATACCAAAGCCAAGCACCTTTCAAGCGTTCCACCACCAATTAGCTGAGCTAGGTAAACCAAACCATTAATTATCAGCAAATATTTTACTGCCGGAGTTAATCTCATAATGGCTTGGTTCATACTTGGTTCGCTCTCCGTTCCAGGCAGTTTGGCAAATATGGTAACGTTCTTATCTATTCGGCTTTGTCACCGAAAATTACGATATCGATTACTTCTTCGGCACGTTTTACAAAATGAAAAACGATCTGCTGGCGTATATCTTCCGGTATTTCCTGAAGATGGCGTCTGTTCTCATCTGGTAAAATAACTTCACGTATACCAGAATTAAAAGCAGCCAAAACTTTTTCTTTAACTCCTCCTATAGCCATAACTCGACCAGTAAGAGTAATTTCTCCAGTCATAGCCAAATCTTGACGAGCAGGCTTATTGAGAGCGGCAGAAATAAAAGCACTTGCCAAAGTAATACCGGCAGAGGGGCCGTCTTTGGGGATAGCTCCTTCGGGCACATGCACGTGAATATCGTGTTTATAATAATCGAATTCGATGCCTTGAGCATTCAAGAAGCCACGAGCCCAAGTAATGGCCGTCTTGGCCGATTCTTTCATAACTTGGCCCAAATTGCCGGTCAGAGTAACTTTGCCTTTGCCAGGGATAATATTGGTCTCTATAGTCAGCATCTCGCCTCCTACTTGAGTCCAGGATAATCCTTGTACACAGCCAGGCACGGGATTTGGATCAATCTTATCAGCTTCTGAATAAGGAGCTACGCCTAAAAACTCATGAACATCATCAACTGTTAGAGTCTTAAACTTGGTGCGAGGTCGGCGAGATTCAGTAATTTTGCGAGCTACCTTGCGACATAAGCCGGCAATCTCACGTTCTAAACTGCGCACGCCAGCTTCTTTGGTATACTCTTTTATTACACAGCGCAAAGCTTCATCTGTTAAGCTAAAAAGTTTGGCATTTAAACCATTCTCTTCACGCTGGCGAGGCAGCAGAAAGCCTTTGGCTATTTCCATTTTTTCTTCCAAAGTATAGCCAGACAAACGTATAATTTCCATACGATCCCGCAAAGCAGGAGGAATGGTATCCAAGACGTTGGCGGTCATAATAAACATTACCGAAGATAAATCTACGGGAATGCCATAATAGTTGTCCTTAAATTCACTATTTTGCTCAGGATCTAACGCTTCTAATAAAGCAGCGGAAGGATCACCTCTGTAGTCGGCTCCAAGCTTATCTATTTCATCTAACATAATAACTGGATTGCTAGAGCCAGCATTGCACATAGCTTGCACTATGCGTCCAGGCATAGATCCAATATAGGTACTGCGATGACCGCGTATTTCAGCTTCGTCACGCACACCTCCCAAAGAAGTGCGGTTAAATTTACGTCCCATAGTGTGAGCGATAGAGCGCCCTAAAGAAGTTTTTCCTACTCCTGGCGGGCCCACAAAGCAAATTATAGAGCCGCGATGATTTTCTTTTAGTTTGCGCACCGATAAAAATTCCAAAATGCGCTCTTTAACTTCTTTCAAGCCATAATGCTCTTCATCTAAAATAGCTTCCGCTTTTTTTAGATCCAAACTATCCTGAGTTGATTTGTTCCAAGGGAATTGCAAAAGACGATCTACATAAGTGTAAATCATATTGTAATCAGGAGAAGCGGACGACATGCGGCTCAGACGTTTAACTTCTTTAGAGGCATGCTCGGCTACTTCTTTGGGCATACCGCTAGCTTCAATACCCTCTTTTAGTCTCTGAACATCGGCATCTTCATCTACTCCATCGCCCAACTCTTCTTGAATAGCCTTGAGCTGTTGACGCAAAAAGTATTCTTTGTGTCCTTTAACCATCTCCATTTCAGCTTTATTCTGAATCTTGTTCTCAATTTTGAGAATTTCGATCTCTTTAGAAAGCAAAAGGGAGACTTTATGCAAACGGGCGCAAACGTCATCTATATCTAAAACAGACTGTTTTTCTTTAGTGCTCAGACTCAAGTTGGCCGCAACTAAATCGGCAATTTGACCCGGGTTATGTACACTAGACATAGCCATAACTAATTCGGGTGAAATATGAGAGCTTAAAGAAGCGACCTGGCGGAATTGGTGAGAGATAACTTGCACAGCGGCTTCTGTTTCCGAGCTATCGCTGTTAATATCATTGACTACTTCAAGCATAACTTTGGCAAAAGGTTTGCGTGAAGTAATTTTTTTCACTCTGGCTCTGGCAATACCATGTAAGACTAAGCGGAAACTACCATTGCCTAAGCGTAAAGCCTGCACGGGAGCGCAAATGCAACCGGTTTTATATAAAGTGGTCTTAGCTATATTTACTTGATCACTTTTGCGTCTGGTGATTAAAAATAAAGGTACATCCTTATCGATTGCATACTCTACCGCTTTGATAGCGCTTTCGGTCTCAATGGAGACAGGCAAAATGACATTGGGGAAGACTACCAATTCGGGAATAGGCAACATTACCAGCTCTTGAGATTCAAAGAGCGAAAAACGCTGTTTTTGACGCTCAGCCTCAAGTTCGGCATCATTCTTTTTCTGCTCAGGCTCGGAAACACTGACTGTAGGGGTAACAATTTCAAAATTGCTTGGCATGTCAACAGCAGCTGGGGCAGTTTCTTCCTCCAATTGCTCAGCCTTTCTTTCGGCATTTCGCTTTTGCCAATCGCTGATAATAGTTTCCGTTAAACGCTCTAAAGCGTTAGGTTCTTCAGGCGCATCGCTATCAACAAATACGAAAGCTTCATCGTCATCAGATTCTTTATTCGTATCGGTAGAATCGTTAGTAAGCGCCTCTGATTTCGCCTCTGCTTTGTTTGTCAAAGACACCACATCATTATCCACAGGTGATTCTTTTTTGAGCGGCTCGTCTTGAGTGGAAGCAGAAGCCTCCTCTGAAGAATTTACTACACATTCTCTATGGTTATTTTCGATATTTATGTCTTTTTTAAGTAATTCAGAGTTATTTTTATCGTTTTCGGTCATGGTCTGCCCTGTTTCTATGCTTGCGAAAGGCCTTCCTTTTTCCGCCTGAGCTTTACAAACGGCCTTCTAACTTCCTGGCCATTCAGCTCAAACTTGCCTTAGAAAGAATATTGGTTTGCTAATTATCAGTTTTCTTTATTTCTGACGTATAAGCCTTAACAGTCCGACACAAAAACCCAGGAGCCCATTTACTTATAAATTTGCAAGGCAACGGCGGATAAGAACTGTTACTGCTAGCACAAAAATGCCAATTGAGACAACGACGACATTTATTTTTCAGCCAAGCTCTACCTTGACAACGTTGCAAAGCGGCTTGCTCACTTTCACAACGAGGAACATAACCTTCCAAATCTTGTAACCAACGAGTGAAAGGAAAAACTGTCAAATTTGTGTGGAAACGGCTATCAGAAAAGCAAAATTCTAAACCTTTAATTAAAGCATTTTCTAATTTAGCAGAACTCTCTATAAGAAGTTCCTCAGCTAAACTGAAGCCAAAAGCGCTGCATCCAGATTGTGTAAACAGCGGCCAAATTTGTTCCAGTTGTTCGGCGACT
>SFMI01000090.1 GCA_004554425.1 Candidatus Saccharimonadota bacterium
CCGCTTTTTTTCAGGCTTTTTAAGCCCCTAAACGACAATAAAAAACGCCCCTTCAGTTCCTATTTAATAGGTTTTGAAAGGGCGTTAAATTGTAAAAAAGCGGATCTGATGGAAAAAATTCTTGCAAACCATCTAGGAAGCCAATGAAGGAAAAAGCCCGAAATCACGGAATTTTAAGGAGATCTCAAAAATGGGCTTTCTCTTAAAACATCCGATCCCTTATAATTGAAAATAACCGTTTTCAGCAGGCGATAAAGCTCAAGTGTTGAACGAAACGGCCAACAATTGGGTAATTTTTGTTGTATCTTCAGTATTATTTGCTTAAATAAGCAAATCAAACATTGCAGCAAAACATTTTGTACATTCAGCGAGGTTATCTCTATATGGGTTTAGAACGATGCAGCGGAGTGTTACTCCATCCTACCTCACTTCCAGGGAAATACGGAGTAGGAACGTTCGGCTCTGAAGCTTATGAATGGGTTGATTTTCTTTCCAGAAATCAGCAAACTATTTGGCAAATCCTCCCTCTCGGCCCTACTTCTTACGGCGATAGTCCTTACCAAAGCAGTAGTACTTTTGCCGGCAATCCCTATTTGATAAGCTTAGATGATATGGTCTCTGACGGCTTAATGGATCGTCAGCTTTTAATCGAAGCTATAAGCTCTCCAGAATTTAATGCTAATTTCGATGAGGTAGACTTTGGCTCTCTCTACAAGTGGAAATTGCCCCTTTTGAATAAAGCTGCTGCCCAATTTGATGACAAAGGCAATAGCGATCTGGCCAAAGAATACAAAAAATTCTGCAAAGATAATAAAAATTGGCTGGATGACTACGCTCTTTTCAGCGCTTTAAAAAAGAAGTTCTCCGATAAAGCTTGGAGTGAATGGCCAGACGAATTTAAGTTCCGCAAAGATAAGGCTATGTGCGAAGCCAGACAAGAGTTGGCCTCTGAGATTAAGGGTTATTGCTTTATTCAATGGGTATTTGACCGCCAGTGGAGCAAATTGCGCACCTATGCCAATAAAAAAGGTATAAAAATTATCGGCGACTTGCCAATTTTCGTAGCTATGGACTCTTCCGACGCCTGGACCAATACGGCGCTGTTCTGCTTTGATAAAAACTTAGTACCTACTGCCGTAGCTGGTGTACCGCCGGATGGTTTTGCAGCCGATGGTCAATTGTGGGGCAACCCCCTTTACAATTGGGAAAAAATGAAGAAAACCGGTTATTCTTGGTGGATTGAGCGCTTGAAAGCAGCCTTAAAGCGCCAAGATTATGTACGTATTGATCACTTCCGTGGTTTTGCAGCTTATTGGTCTGTGCCTTTCGGCGAAAAGACTGCCAAAAATGGCAAATGGCTCAAAGGTCCCGGCGCCGATTTCTTCAAAGCCATTCAAAAGGCTTTAGGTAAAGACTTACCTATTATCGCCGAAGACTTAGGCGTAATTACCGAAGACGTAGTCGCCTTGCGTGATGGCTTTGCTTTCCCCGGTATGAAAATTTTGCAATTCGCTTTCGGAGGCGGAGCTCAGGGCGAATATTTGCCCCACAACTACACCGCTAATTGCATTACTTATACCGGAACTCACGACAACAATACCTCTCGAGGCTGGTACGAAAATGATGCTTCCGAAAAGGAAAAAGATTATTTGCGCCGTTATTTTTCCACCGACGGTTGGGATGTAGCCTGGACAATGATTCGCGGAATTTTCGCCTCTGTGGCCAAAGTAGCCATAGTACCGGCTCAAGATTTGCTCAGTTTGGGCAAAGAAGCTCGCATGAACTATCCTGGTAAAGCCAGAGGTAACTGGAGCTGGCGTTTCCGCCGCGAAATGTTCACTCCTCATATTGAGTGGCGCTTGAAAGAGATCACCGAAACTTACGGACGTGAGCGCGAAAAAGAAGTTGTAGCTCAAGATGAGGCTTATCAAAAAGCTGCTGAAGCGGCCAGAAAAGCCAAGTAGTTTCTGAGCTCAACCAAAAGTAAAAAAGCTTCCGTTTTCTCGAACAAAAAGTTCTTGGCGGAAGCTTTTTTCGTCTGCCTACATATTTTAATTTACATGCAACAGTTTTTTTCGAACTAAATCTTTATAAAGTTGTTCAGTAGAAGTAAAAACTAAGCCATCCATCCCCGCCGATTTAGCAGCTTTAATGTTGTTGCTCTGATCGTCGACAAAAAGACATTGTTTGAGAGGAACTCCAGCTACTTGGGCTGCCAACTTAAAGATCTCGGCTTGCGGTTTGCGCATTCCTACTCTGCAAGACAGGATGCAAGGATCGAAGTGTTTATAAAAACCGACTTCTTCCAAAATATCGGCATGTTCAGCTATAGTATTACTTAAAGCCCCTACTGCACAGCCATTACGGCGCAATTCTTCCGTTACTTGCAACAAACGCTCGTCTATAGTGAGAGTAGCGCGAAAGATATTTTTCCAGAAATCGGCACAATTGCTGACAATGCTGCGGCACCCCTCTCCACTTTGCCACAAACTCTCGCCTATTTCTCGCCAAAAACTTTCCGAATCAAGCTTGCCCATCTCGAAAGCCGGAAGTTTTTGGGCAATTTCACGGCGCAAAGAATTTGGATTAGTTTGAAAAGCCGCACACCCAAGTTGTACATAGCGATCCAACTCCGCCCCTACAAAAACTCCGCCGATATCAAATAAGACAAGTTTAATCGGCTTGCGTCCAAAAAATAGCACCGCGTTTAACTCTTCCTTTTCTGCCTTAATTGGAGCCAATTTTCTAGAGAAAAGCCATCTGCCCTGCCAAAGTTCAAGAAGCAAGCGCCCATAACAAACAGTAGGGAAAAACATATTTAGCTAGAAACAGGGGGCCGTCTGTGCCGCTTATACAAGAAAGAGCAACTAGCAGTTCACAAGCTAGCAGTTCACAAGCCAGGAAATTACATTATTTAGCTGATTGATCATTTACTGTGTCGCCGGGCATCTTTCAGATGTCGACGTCCGAATCTTCAGCCTATCGGTCAAGAGCATTGAAAACAGCCACTATACTAAATTACTTAAGCAACAGTAAACTCAATCGAAAAAGATTAACCGTCGCAGCCTTAGCGATAATATTTATTTTATATTTGTGTATATGGCTGATCGGAAAAATTTTCAGTTTTGTATTTACTCCACAAGAATCGCCCTTTGTTGGTTTAGTACCTTCTTCGTCTCCTTTGGCTTTTGAAGGCACTCCAGAGCAAGTAAGCGTTTTTTTACGTGATCGCTGCGGCCTAATAGCCGATTTTAACAACGGCGAATTGTCTGAAAATTATCCGAATGCCCGCATTTTAGTAGCAATTATGCCTCAAGATAGGCCGGATAATTTAACAACAACTCCACAATGTCAAGCCTATGTGCTCGACTTAGCCTCAAATATCGAAGAAGTTTGGAACCAGAAGTCAGCTTATCCCTCTTCAGTTCCTCCTTTTCCTCCCTGTCCTGACGGAGGCCAAGCACTTTACACAGGCGACGATTCACAATTTACCATTACTTGTACGGGTAAGCATCATAAGACTGTTTACAATTCAGCTACCGGTTTGGCCTTAGCCAATGCTCAACCTTCCGGAAGCAACGACGCTGGAGTTAAAGCAGCTTCCAATTTGCCTGAGCGTGATACTCGCGACTTATCTGTCATTACTCAAGAGCGTTTAGCTTCTCTTCAAGATACTCCCAGCGTTTTGCATGCTTTGCAACAAACTGATATTTCAGCGAAAATGCAAGCGCAAAATCCCTCATATAACAGCCAGGCCAACGGCTCATACTATGAAAATACTATTACTGCTTCCGGAAAGTTGGCTCAAGAACTAGACAGCCGCAATATTCCTTTAAGTTTGCAAGAGTTACCTAGTACATTTAAAATTGACGCTCCTTTCATTATTGCTATAGCTAATGTAAAAGAGCAATTGCCTGAGTGCTCCGCTCTATCGGCTTTCAAGAATATTCAAATTTGGATGTCCGCTCCGGAAGCCACTACAACTATTTTGCAAGAGCGTACTCCCAAAAGTGAAGCTCTTACTTTTACTCCCGCTCAAGAAACAAGTTTTCAACTAATTTGCCAAAGTGCCACCTTTGGCAAATTATTCAGCGAGTTTCCTTGTAAATTGCCTGCTGAAAGTATTTTGCATCTTAACAAAGCTACCGATACAGAATCTTGGTCTGGCCGTTTACTCTTGCCCAAGCAATACAAGAGCCGGTTGGCTAAGATGACCACTTCTTCAGTAAATGCCGCCGACTTTGTAGCTAAGGTTGATCCAGCTTCCTCATCTATAAGCGCCAACACAGAAATTCTGGACTTATTTTCTGTGCCTAACTTAGGCTGGCGCAATTCGGCCATTTCCGAAGATGCTCAAGTACAGCCTCTCGTGATGGTAGCTAGCTTTAATAGCGCCGGCCAAAGCACGTTCAAACAACTTGGCTTACAACTGGCTAAAGCTTTCAAGGGCAGAGTCGCCTTCAACACTTTTCTCAGTTTTGCCGACAGCAAACAAGCAACAGCTTGGCTGTCCACTAGTCCTTGGGCTAGTAAGAATCAAACTTACAGCAAAGTAGAAATTAACAATAATACAATCGACATCAAGGCTGGTAAGCTTCCGGAGTTTAGCCCTGTTTCTTTGCCTCAAGGCCCAAGCCCAGCTCAAATTTGCGGCTGGTTGACACTGCGCGGCGCTCAAGGGAAAGCAATTACAAGTGCCTTTGCTATTGGTGTAGACGTAAATAACGGTGAAGAAGCCGAAGCTCTCTGGATAAAGTTGGAGCAGCAGAGCAAATAATCGTAAAAAGCACAACTAAACTAAAAATGGGCCGGTTCTTTTGATCAAGAGCTGGCCCATTTTCTTATAAACATTTTCTTATAAAAAATGCTACCTAAGGAGCTTTTATATCTCTAGCTTCTTTTGAGCTAGGCAACTGCTCCTTAGGTAAAATACCATTTACAGCTGCCAATTCAGCGAAATATTTTTCTTTGGGAAGGCGCATAAAAATTTTCGGAGCATCATTGTCCCCTAAACCATAGCCGACAATTCCTTCCAAACTATGTAACTTTTCGCACTCTTCCATACCTAATCTTTTGAAGCAATGCTGAGCTCGCAAATTATAATCAGCCGTTTCTATCTCTATTAGATCAACTTTTTCATTTTCAAAAAGAAAACGATTCATTAGGGCCATAGCCTTAGTACCTATACCGTGGCCGCGGTTGTCTCGCCCCATCATTAAGCCGGATAAAGCAACTTTGCCTACTCCTTCCATATTGCGCAAATCGTATTTTCCTAAACCCAAAATTTTGGAGTGAATATCGCAAACGGCTAAAAAATAACAAGGTGAGTTGGGATTAGCAACTAGACGCATATAACTATCGGAAGCAAAATGATAATCGTAATCGCTTAAAGTTTTAGCGCCAAAAGCATAGCGAACCAATTCTTTGTCTTTCATCCACCCGGCAATAGCTATTAAATCGGAATGAACTATTTTGCGCAGCAATAAACCGAAACGCAATTCAGAGAGAAGCACCACTTTCTTGTTGGCGTAAAAATTAAGCATATCACCCATAGGGAGCTACCTTCCGTTTCATTGACAAAACTTCAAAAACACAGGGTGTACTTTAGCACAAATCGGTAAATACATGCATATTTTTGTTTTTAATTGGTATACTCCCTATGGCTAAAGCCAGGCAATTCCAAAATATTAACGAGCCATACCTACTAGTAAAATTTAAGCGCAACTCTACCAAACAAAGAATAAACTGTGTAGCATCTAAATCGATATATTATTCATAATAACTTGCAAATAATAAACTCTACAGCCTATCATACGAAAGATAGTGAGATTTGGTAAATACATGAAATACTTCGGAACTACAGGCGGTATCATAGCAGCCGCCAGCCCCAAAAGTGCAGAGCCCTTAAAGATGGTAGGCTCTATACCTGTAGTGAAGCGAATCGTACTGACTTTACAGCAAGCGAATGTTTTTCCTATCGTTATCGTTACTGGAGCCAGAGAATCGGAAATTATTCATCAAATAGCCAACAGCGGTGTTATCTTTTTACATATAGATAATTGTGAGCAACTTGAGCTATTGACTTCTTTGAAAAGAGGGCTTGTTTACTTAAAAAACAAATGCCAACGAGTAGTTTTTACTCCGGTTAATACGCCTATGTTTTTCCCTTCCACTCTCAAAGCCATACTTAGTTGCGATGCTCCTATAGTAGCTCCCTCTTGTCACGGTCGCGGAGGCCATCCCATCATGTTGCGCCATGACATGTGGGATCGTATTTTGGCCTACGTCGGCAATGACGGTTTACGTGGAGCTATAGATACATATGGCATCAGCCGCCGCTGGGTTCCTGTAGAAGATGAAGGCGTACTCCTCAATGTTCACAATAATGAAGAACAAGTTAAGCGCCACCTAAAAGCTCACAATGATTCCTTGCTCTCACCAGTTATAAAAGTAAATGTCGAAAGTGAACAGATCATTTTTAATGCTCGCTTGAAATTGCTTTTGTTTTTGATAGCTGATTTGAATTCTGTACGCCAAGCTTGTATACATATGGGATTATCCTATGCCAAGGCTTGGAATATGATTAATTGCTTGGAAAAAGAGGTCGGCTACCCTATCGTTAGTCGCCAGCACGGGGGCAGCAAAGGTGGCCATACAAAGCTCACCGATAAAGGCGAGCAACTAATGCGTGCCTATCAAGTGTACGAACAAGAACTTAATGATATAGCCCAAGCTTTTGAAACTTTGTTCCGTCAGACTTCTTTAATCTAGGAGTCGACGCACTTTAGGTAAATGGAGTCGATTATAAAACACTCCGAAAAAGGCCCCAATCAGAAAGGATAAGATAGCCTTTGTCTAAGCAAATAGCCGCTATTGAACTTGCACCACAACCTGTTCATATAAATGGTTTGATTTTAGCAGCCGGCTTATCCAGCCGCATGGGCGAGCTAAAAATGCTTATGCCTTTGCGTGGCAAGACAGTCCTTGAGAATACTATCGATTCCATGTTATTAGCAGGAGTGGAAAAAATTGTCGTAGTGTTAGGCTACCGAGGCCAAGAATTGGAAGATCTTTTACAAAAACGCTACGTAGGCAACCGCTTCGTTATAGTATACAACGAGCACTATGCTGAAACGGATATGCTCACCTCTTTAAAAATTGGCTTAGCGTCTATGCCAGAGTGTCACGCCTTTTTTCTTTTGCCAGGCGATATGCCTATGATCGACAAGGGAACTTATCTAAAAATTTTTAAAGCTATGCCACATAAAGGTGATTTTATCGTTTTTCCCCTTTTGCAAGGTTATCGTAAACATCCACCTTTAGTAGCAGCTTCTTTTATAAAAGAAATTCTTAATTTTAACGGTGAAGACGGATTGCGCGGGTTTTGGCGACTCCATGAAGAATCTATACACACTGTAAATGTAGATGATTTAGGCTGCTGGACAGATTTAGATACCCGCGACCAATATCAAAAATGTTTGCGTAAAGTTTCAAATAAAAATAATGCGACTGACAAAGGAGGAGATTGAATGGAAACCATCTCTCAATCTGTCGTAAAGAAAGATCATGCGCCCAAAATTTCCGGACGCAGCATCTTCGTGGGAGATATTGACAAACACGGCGTTCTTTGCGGCAAAATACTTCGCTCCAAATATGCTAAAGCTAAATTGCTGGGCGTAAAATTGCCGGAACTTCCAGACGGCTACTATTACGTAGACCGTAACGACGTCCCCGGAGACAACAACGTAAATATCGTACGTGACGATACTCCCGTATATGCCCGCGAAACTGTGGAATATATCGGCGAGCCTATTGGCATGGTCTGCGGTCCCGACGAAGCGGTTTGCGAAGACATTATAAAAAATACTGAAGTAGAATACGAAGAGCTTGAACCCGTACTCGATTTACGTAAAGCCGACGAGGCTTTCTTCAATTACGAGTATGGCAAGGGCGATGTCGAAAAAGCCTTCGCGGAAGCCGATAAAGTTTACGAAGAAGAATTTGAGACTGGTTACCAGGATCAAACTTATCTCGAGACCCAAGGCATGATGGCCGAACCAGAAGAGGGCGGCAGAATGTACGTCCACGGTTCTATGCAATGTGCCTACTATGTGCATGGTGCTATCATGCGCGCTTTAGGTTGCGGCCCGGCTGATGTCCATGTACATCAAGACGTAACCGGTGGCGGCTTCGGAGGTAAAGAAGCCTTCCCGTCCATTTTGGGATGCCAAGTCGCTGTAGCTGCCAAAGCTATTGGTAAGCCTGTACGTTGTATATTCGGTCGCCGCGAAGATTTAGAGTTTTCCTCCAAGCGTCACCCTTCCCTTTGCACCTACAAAGTGGCTGTAAAAGACGGTAAAGTTACCGCCATGGACATCGACGTCAAATTCAACGCCGGTGCCTATACCACACTGTCAGCTGTAGTATTGCAACGCGGCTTGATTTGCGCCGACGGCGTCTATAACATTGAAAACTTACATGTACGTGGACGCGCTTTAAAGACCAACACAACTCCCAGTGGCGCTTATCGCGGTTTCGGAGCCCCCCAGACTTTCTTTGCCGTAGAAATGATCATGAGCCATATCGCTCGCGATTTGGGTATAGATGATTTGAAGTTCAGAGAAGCCCATTTAGTTAAGAAAGGCGATCGTACTTCCACTTCCGGCATGTACCACTTCCCTGTCCCTCTTCCCGAGATGATCGAAGAAGTGGATAAAGCTTGCGATTATCGCCGCAAACACGAGGAATATTCCAAGCCTCAAAGCGGACGCTATCGCAAAGGCATAGGCATTTCTATGCATTTCCATGGTGCCGGCTTTACCGGCTCTGGCGAGCGCGACTTTATTAAAGCCGTAGTTCGCTTGCGCAAGTATAAAGATGGTACCGTCGAGATTCTGGCTTGCAACGGTGAAATAGGTCAAGGCTTACGCACGACCTTCCCCAAGATTGTGGCTCATGAGCTCAATTTGCCTTTAAATAAAGTATTCTACGATCACCCAGACACTTCACGTGTTCCCGACTCCGGCCCTACCGTAGCTTCTCGCTCCCTCATGGTCGTAGGCGAATTGTTGCGCAAAGCAGCTATCAAGTTGCGCAGTCAATGGGAAGACGGTAAAGATCAGATGGTCGAAGAGCGCTTCGTAGAGCCCGACTTCATGATTCCTTTCTATATCGATAAGTTCCAAGGCGACGCTTATCCCACTTACGCTTGGGGCGTTCAGGCTATTGAAGTTGAAGTCGATACCTATACAGGTTTAAGCAAGATTTTAGGTGCTTATGCTTCCTTCGATGTAGGTACTCCCATCGACTACAATATTGTCATGGGCCAAATGGAAGGCGGCTTGTTGCAAGGTATAGGTTACGCTTCTACCGAGTTTATGAATTACGACAATAAAGGACGCATTCGCAACAACTCCTTCTCCGACTACCTCATTCCCACCAGCGTAGATGTACCCGTACTCAAATGCCAACTTCACGTTGACAAATATCCTGACGGTCCCTACGGTGCCAAAGGTGCCGGCGAGCTTCCTTTGGTTGGCATTCCCAGCGCTTATGTGGAAGCCCTCGAACAAGCTATGGGCGGCGTGACTCTCAATCACATCCCCTTCACTGCCGAAGACACTATTAAGGTGCTTACAAAGGAGAAAGCCTAATATTATGAACGATATAAGATTCGTCCTGAACGGCAAAGAAGTCGTTTACAACGGCTCAGCTACCGACAGATTGCTGGACGTATTGCGTGACACTTATCGCTGCACTTCCGTAAAATGCGGATGCAAAGAAGGTGAATGTGGCGCTTGTTCAGTTATTTTAGATGGCAAACTCATCAACTCGTGCTGTGTAGCCATGGGCGCTATTAGTGGCAGTACGGTTGTCACTATGGAAGGCTATCGCGAAACCGAGCGCTTCAAAGTGTTGGATAAGGCTTTCGCCGAGGTTTCCGCTGTACAGTGCGGTTTCTGCACTCCGGGCATGGTTCTGGCTGCCGAGTCCATCCTTTCGGCTAACCAGCACCCTAGCGAAGAAGAGATTCGCGTCGGCATTTCCGGCAATTTGTGTCGTTGCACCGGTTACAACGCCATAGTTAATGCCGTGAAGAATGCCGCTGAAGAAGGAGAAGGCTTATGGTAAACGGATACGTTCCCGTCGATTTGCATGCAGCTTTAGACATCAAAGCTAAGCACGATGTAGTTCCTTACGCGGGCGGAACCGATCTTATGGTCGAAAATCGCACAGGCGTAAACTATCTTTTCTTGGGCAAACTCGATGAGCTGCGCCAAATTAAAGAAGATGAAAATTACATCCGTATCGGTGCCGCTGTAACTTTCACCGAAGCGTTGGCTTCCGATTTGGTGCCTCAGCTTATGAAAGAAGCCGTATCTCGCATTGCTGCTCCGGCCATTCGCAACGCCGGCACCTTTGGCGGCAATATAGGCAACGGCTCAGCTAAAGCGGATTCCGTACTGATAGAGTTTGTTACCGATGCAAAATTGCGCTTAGTCAGCTTACGCGGCGAGCGCTTAGTTGATATCGACAAGTTCTACTTAGGGCGCAAAAAGCTCGATTTGGCCGAAGATGAACTTATTGCCGAAGTATTGATTCCCAAAGCCGGTCTTGAGAATTACTATTATGAAAAGGTCGGCGGCCGCAACGCCTTGGCCATTTCTCGCGTATCCTTTGCCGGTTTACTCAACCTTGACGCAGAAGGCAAAATATGCCGCTTTAGTGCTGCTTTTGGCGCTGTTGCTGATACGGTATTGCGCTTTAAAGAACTTGAAGCTACCATGATTGGCAAAACTTTAGCTGAAGCTAAAGAGCACAAAGAAGAGCTTCTCAAAGCCTACAGTGAGAAGTTAGTCTTAACTCGCGGCCGCGTTAGTGCTGAGTATCGTAAGACCGTATGCCTCAACTTACTGAGTGAGTTTTTACGCAGTCAGGGCATCTAATCAATAAGCTGCTTTAAAAAGTTCAGCTACAGATAAAAAAATAGAGCGTTCTGCAAAGGACGCTCTATTTTTGAAATTATGAGAACTATTTTTGTTAAGGAGAGCAGCTCATGTTTAAAGTGCTAATCAATGGCAAGGAGTATACCTCGGAGCAGGACAAAAAGCTACTTGCTTTCCTGCGCGATGATCTCCACTTGACGGCAGCTAAAGATGGATGCAGCGAAGGCGTATGCGGTACATGCACAGTGCTGGTCGACGGCAAAAAAACTAAAGCGTGTCTAATGGCGCTGAGCCGTTTACAAGGCAAAAAAATTGTCACAGTTGAAGGCATAGCTCCTCAAGAAATGCGCATTTATGAGCATTGTTTCGCGCAAGCTGGTGCCGTACAATGTGGTTTTTGTATTCCCGGTATGATAATCTCGGCTAAAAGTTTATTGGATACGAATTTAAATCCAACCCGCGCTGAGGTCAAACAGGCTATTCGTGGTAATTTGTGCCGTTGCACTGGCTACAAAAAAATAGAAGAAGCCATACTTTTAGCTGCCGAATTTTTCCGTGAGCACAAAGAAATTCCGCCAGCTCCGACCAGTTTGCACATGGACGAACATGCCAAGCGTATCGACGCTGCCGAAAAAGTAAACGGTTCAGGTCTTTTTGCCGACGATCTTACTTTCGAAGGTATGGTCTATGCCAAGCCAGTCTATTCCAAGTATCCGCGAGCCCGCATTGATAAAATTGATACACTTAAAGCCCAAGCCCATCCTCATTGTTTGCGCGTATTGGTAAAAGCCGACGTTCCTTGCAACAAGATCGGTCACATAAAACAAGATTGGGACGTAATTATGGGTGAGGGTGATATCACCCGTTATATAGGTAACGTCTTAGCCGTTGTAGTTGCTGACAAAAAAGAATATCTCGATGAGTTGTGTTCTTTAGTTGAAGTAGAGTATACCGAGTTGCCTCCGGTAACTAGTCCTTTTGAAGCTCTGCGCGGTGACGCTCCTTTAATACATCCAGACGGCAACATTATGAGCCGTGCCAACTTAGTTCGCGGTGACGCCGAAACAGCTATAAAAAATTCTAAATATGTTGTTACTCGCAAATACAAAACTTCTTGGCAAGAACATGGATTTATGGAGCCAGAGTGTTGTGTGGCTATTCCCGAGGGCCAGGACGGCTTACTTGTCTATACTAGCAGCCAATCAGTCTATGACGTGCAGCGCGAATGTGCACAAATGCTGCAATTGCCAGCAGAGAAAGTCCACTGCCATGCTCCTTTAGTGGGCGGCGGTTTCGGCGGTAAAGAAGATATGTCAGTGCAGCAGTACGCCGTATTGGCCGCCTGGATATTAAAAAAACCGGTTAAAGTAAAATATTCACGCCAAGAATCGCTCAATTATCATGTTAAGCGCCATCCTATGGAGATGGAATTCACCACAGCTTGCGATGAAAACGGCTACTTAACCGCCATGAAAGCGCTTATTATTGCCGACACTGGCGCTTATGCTTCCTTAGGCGGTCCCGTACTACATAGAGCTTGCACCCACGCAGCCGGCCCTTACAACTACCAAAATGTCGATATTTTGGGCATGTCAGTTTATACAAATAACGTTGTTTCCGGTGCTTTTCGAGGTTTTGGCGTAGCTCAAAGTTGTTTTGCCACCGAAATGAATATCAACCTCTTGGCTGAAAAAGTAGGTATCGATCCCTGGGAATTCCGCCGTCGCAATGTGATCAAGCCGGGAGACAAGTTGCCCAATGGCCAAAAGGCCGATCCCAATACCAATATGGCTGCTTGTTTAGATGCCATTAAAGACATTTATTATGCCAACCCCTACGCTGGTATCGCTTGCGGATTTAAAAATTCTGGTACGGGTATGGGCAAAAAAGATATTGGTCGCGTGCTTTTATCCATAGAAAATGGCAAAATTCATATTCGCACTTCTGCCGCTTGTATGGGACAGGGCATCGGTCAGATGGTCTTAACTGAAATTTGTCACGTTTCCAATTTGGATCCAGCGCTCTTTATCTTTGAAAATGCCGACACAGTACGTACGCCCAATTCCGGAACTTCTACAGCATCACGCCAGACCGTAGTTACTGGAGAAGCGGCCAGACGCGTGGGAGAAAAGCTCAAGCAGGCTTTAGCCGACGGACACACCCTTGCAGATTTGGAAGGACGCGAGTTTTTGGGAGAATACTCTGTGCAAACCGATCCTCTGGGAGCTATCAAAGAGAATCCTATAAGTCACGTTTCCTATTCTTACGGAGCTCAAGTAATTATTCTTAACGACCAAGGACGCATAGAAAAAGCCATTTCCGCCTTCGATGTGGGAGTACCAGTCAACATTCAATCAGTAGAAGGCCAAATTGAGGGTGGTATGCTTATGGGTATAGGCTATGGAGTAAGCGAAAAGTTTACTTGCAACGGCGGTTATCCTCAAAGTAAATTCGGCACTATAGGCTTTATAAGATCTACAGAAGCTCCAGAATTGGAAGTTATTCTTTGCCGTCCTACTAAGGGTGACGAATTGCCTTATTCGTTGGGAGCCAAAGGTTGTGGCGAATTATGTATGATTCCCACCGCTCCAGCTTGCGCTCATGCCTATTATCGCCTTGATGGTAAATTCCGCCAAAGCTTACCTTTAGAAGATACTCCCTATCGCAGAAGTAAAGGCTAATTTTACCATTATAAAAGCACTAAAGCCGGATTTTCTTCGAAAATCCGGCTTTTATTTACTTTATATAAAAATTGGCATATAAAGAAGTATCATTCAGAGCGGCCAGCATTTGCATAGTTTTTAGCAAATTGCCATCTCCTCCCATAA
>SFMI01000091.1 GCA_004554425.1 Candidatus Saccharimonadota bacterium
TAAGGAGATGAAGTAGCAGAAAGCTCATTTGGCTCGGAGGTATTCTCGGCTTTGCTTGGCCATGCTTGAATACAGCAAATAGCCAGGGTAGCTATAGACAAAACAACAGATGAAAAGCTAAGTTTGGACATAGTATTGCACGCACTTTTCTGTTTGGGGAAAGTCTGTTCCTGGCGTGTCACTTTTTACCTTGAAAACAAGCTGATACATTTCTACCTCGATAGAGTATAAGTTGGTCGCTTCTCTAAATTTTCGCTATGAAGGATAGGCCCGGGGGGTAGCGAAAAAAGGCAAGATTTTGCGGAAAATTATGCTGCGCTTTTCGGTTGGTAGTTGAGGCCGAAAAACTCGTTTTCGCAGCTATTTTCGTTTTAAGCATTTGTTCTATTTCGTGGTACGTTCTGGGCTTTTATAAGGCGTTGGTCACGGGTAAGAGCTGCCTGATATATCTTCTCGACAGCTACTGAAGGCGAACGTGTAATGGGACGTACTCGTAAAATCGGGAGCTCTTAGCGGCGTTAGCATTTGTGAGAGCATGACGTCAAATTGAGAGCCATAAAATTTTTATAAAAAGAGAGCTGGCTGAGGAGGCTTTAGTTTTTTTTTGTAAAGCTCACGGCTTCGGCAGCAGTCGTATTTCGCTTTTTTATTTGGAGGAATTAGATGAGGAACGCACTCGGACATGTCTTGTCAGCAGCAGTGCTTGTAGGCAGCTTCGGGACTTCTCTTCCCGCATTTGCAGAAAGTTTGCCCGGCAATACAGCAGGAAGTTCGGTCGATCCCATACCGGCTGTTGTCAAAACAGGGGCCGATCTTGGCTATGATTATTCTATTGGTAATAATTCCCGTGTTTTGGCTTCGCAAAGTCAATCAGAGAATTGCGAGTATGTGCAACCGCGCATCCTTAAGTTGGTCGCTTCCGATGGAAGTATGGAGCCTGAAGCTGCCACCGATGTAGTTAGCGCTTCAGAGTCCGAAAGTTCCCAAAAAACATCATCTGTATCTACTGCTTCAAAAACTATAAGCAGCCAAGCTGAACATAAAGCTGCTTCTAAGAGCACTGGCAAATCTGAATTGGAAAAAGCCAAAGCTAAATTGGCGCAAAGTAGGGCGGCCAGAAGGCTTTCTGCTTCTAGTCCCAAGGTAAAAAGCAAAGCCTCCGATAAGCTTGCCGAAACTAGCAAAGACGTAAGTTTGACTGAGCCTAAGGTTGAAGAGACTAAAAAACAAGCTCAGGCCGAAAGTAGCGAAGCTATTGACAATGGCAAAGCTCAGCAGCAAGAGTTACCTGAAAAAGTTGCTGAACAAAAGGATAACGAAATCTATCAGGCTGCTGATAGCAAATCTAATACCGCAACCGAGTCTACTTCTGCACAAGTAAAAGACAATGCCACTGACGAGGCCAAACAAGCCGAAACAATCGTAAAGTCCACCGATAAAAGCACTGCTGAAGTGCAAAAAACTGAGGACAAAGCTTCTACTCCCATTTCCCCTATCTTTAGCGGTACTGTAGAGGCTATAACTGATAGTTCCTTGCGCATTGCTGGAGTGAGTGCTAGCGGTGAACCTTTAAGTTTGGATTTTATAGTTGATGCCAATAGTCAAATGGCCGAAGGTATAAAAATAGGCGACAGTTTGTCTGTTTTTTACGAAGTTTCGGAAAATGGCGGCTTCAGGGTTACTTCGGCTAGGTATTTATCCGGTGAAGCCCCTAAAAATGTTTTCCCTGGCGACATTCCTTCAGAGCTAATTGGAGATAAGAGTACAGTACAAGACGACAATAATTCCGGCTTGGAAGAGGCCGATGTACCCAAGGTTGTCAGTATTGAAGTTGAGGGTAACAAAACCGTCTCTTCTGAAGAAATTTTACAAATAATTTCAACTCGTATCGGCGATCCCTTATTGGAACCGCGTATCCGTCGCGATATGCAAGCTATTTACGACAGCGGCTACTATACCGATGTTCGTTTGGATACACGCTATACGTCTGATGGTGTGCGTGTAATTTTCCGCGTTTTGGAAAATCCTGTAGTTGACGAAATTGTTTTAGAAGGCAATAGCGTAGCTTCCAGTGATAAATTGCGCTCTCTCATGCAATTAGAAACCGGAAAAGTGCTCAACACGCGTATTTTGCAAAACGACTTACAGTCTATCAACAAATATTATAACGAAGATTTAGGCTATACTATCAGCCCTTCCCATATTACCAAGCTCGATTTCAATGGCGGAAAATTGACCCTGACTTTGGCTGACGGTATTGTAGTTAAGGAAGTTAAGGTTGAGGGTGTAACCGTTTTCCCCCATGATCAGATCGCTTCCATGATTACGTTGAAGCCTGGCGATTTGTTCAATCGTAACACCTTGCGTACCGATACGGAAAAAATCTCGGCTCTTTATGATGAGAAACAATACATTTTAGATACGATTAAACCTTCGGTTGACGTTGAGACTGGTGTTGTTACCGTTAATGTGGTTGAAGCTGTACTTCAAGAAATTAAGCTTACCTGGACTGGAACTAGTGCCAGTAAACATCGTACTAAAGACGACACCGTTTTGCGCAACATCCGCACCAAGCCCGGTGAGGTCATGCGTCGCGATCGTATCCAAAAAGATTTAGAGCGTTTGAACAATTTGGGCTTGTTCAAAAAAGTCGAGCCCGAAGTTGAGCCTGGGGCCGCTCCCGGCCAAGCTATTTTAGTGCTTAATATTGAGGAGCAGAAGACCGGTTTGGCTACTGTCGGTGTAGGTTATGCTGGTGGTGGATCTGGTGCTGTACGTCCTGGTATTACAGGTGCTATCTCTTACTCTGAGCGCAATTTGTTTGGTGAAGGTAAACAATTCTCTGTAAACTTACAGCGCGGTGCTCAGATCGGTGCTTACAGTATTTCTTACTACGATCCGGCTATCAACTCTGCTCAAGACTCTATCGGCGTATCCGCTTATTACAATAGCGTTGACGATTTGGAACAGCAAGTTACTGGCGCTGATTACGGCACTTATGCTTACTATGATCAAGAAGTCTATGGTGCTACCGTAACTTACGGTCACCCCTTCTCCGACGATTTCCGCGGTTTCGTAACTTTGCGTCACGAAACAATCAACTTGACCATGTCTGGCAAGTCTCTGTACGTGCCTGTCGGTTTGGGCAAAGGTGATTTGAACGCTATTGGCTTATCCACGCTTTATGATACTCGTGACGACGTCTTCAGTCCTCACAAAGGAAGCTATGCCAATGTTGCTCTCACTTTCGCCGGCTTCGGTGGAGATTACAACTACAAAAAGTTTGTTGTAGAAGGCCGCCATTACGTTCCTCTGACTAAGCGCTCTACTTTGGCGTTGCGAGGTATGTATGGCACGGTTGGTAACGGAGCTCCCGCTTCCGAATACTTCTACGCCGGTGGTACCGATACTTTACGTGGCTATCAAGACAACTCAATGTTCGGTAACAAGGTAGTATTGCTCAATGCTGAGTACCGTTTCCCCATTGGCAATATTAAGATGCTTAGCGGAGCTGTCTTTGTTGATGCCGGTAATGCTTGGATTTCTGGTTATAAATCCAGCGAACTTTATACTGATGCTGGTGTAGGTTTACGTATCGTCTTCCCCAACTTGGGATTGGGCGTTATTCGTATAGATTACGCTTTCGGTAAAGATGGATCGAGATCCAGTATAGGTATAGGTCAGTCCTTCTAAGTAACTTGTCTTTTCGATACTGTCGTGCCGCTGGAGATGAAAGGATTATTTTTATCTCCAGCGGCAGCGATTGTTTGTAGCTTTGAAATATTAAGCTCTGTATACGAAACAGAGTGGGGTAGGGGAGTTCGAAGAGGTTGAATAGTCGCTTAGCAGAACGAAAGTTGCCTTATAAGATTAATAATACCCCCCTCCATCGATTTTGTTGGGGGCAGTTCCTAAGAACCCTTAAAGGAGGTTCAGGTTTAAATGTCTGAAATTGATTTGAATAAGACCGCTGCCGACGGCGCTGCTGCCGAGAAGAGCAGTGAGGCTGCCGCTCCTTCCGGCGGTAATAAGAAAAAGACTGTAGCAATAGTGGCTGCTATTGTGGCTTTAATTGTTATCGGTATCGGCACTTGGATGTTCCTGAGTCCCGGTGGCATGATGTCTTCTCCGGCCAAAAAAGTCGGTTGCATTGACGCTTCCGCCATTTACGCTCTCGACGAATTTAAAAATGCAGAAAAGCAAATTGCCGATTTCGCCGAGAAGAAAAATAAAGAGTTTGAAAAGGCCGTTTCTGAGAAGAACGGTAAAGAAGGTGCGGAAACTGAGCTTCAGCTTCTTTACAGCAAGCTCCAGGGAGAAGTGGAAGTCAATCGTAACAAGATCATTCTTCCTTTAAATAATCGAGTTTCTGCGGCTATAGCGTCTGTGTCCGCTAGCAAAGGCTTAAATGTTGTGCTCGATAAACGCGTTGTCGTTTGCGGTGTTCCCGATATAACTGAAGATGTAAAGAAACTCTTCCAGCAAAAAGGCGAGCTTAAGGTGCCTGCTGAGGAAGATACTAGCGATTCTCCAGTAGCCTATTTCGATTCTAGCATCGTGCGTAAGCTGAAAGTTTTTGGTGAAGTCGATATCAAATTGAGCCAGGCTCGTGCTGATATGATGCGCGAATTTGAAAAGAAGGCCCCTAGCCTTTCTGCTTCCGAGCGTGAAGCTTTACAACGTGAAATGGCTGCTCGCTTTGAAGCTCTTAGTCAGCAGCAGTACGCTCCTCTATACCAAAAAGTCAACAACTCTGTTAATAAAGTTGCCAAAGATTTGGGAATTTCTTTGGTCCTCAACAAGCAGACCGTTATGTATGGTGGTCGTAATATTACCGATGAAGTGATTGATACTTTCAATGCTAGCTTGAGTAATGACACTGCCGAGGCGGCTCCTGCTGCCGATAGTAAGGCTGCAGCCAAGGACGCGAAAGCTTCTAAGTAATTGAGGTGTTTTTATGCAGTTTTTTTCTGTCCCTAATTTAAAACGTACAGGCGTTTGGCTGGGAGTGTGCGGTCTTTTAGCCGGTGCTGTCCTGACATCTCGTGTTGATTTTGTTGGAATGGCTTGCGCTGAGGGGACTGCCCCGAAAAAACTTGCTGCTTCCGGTGAGACTCAGGAACGTTTTTCCGAGTTGGCCGTGGTAGACTTTGAAAAGCTGCTAAAAGATCGTCCCGATTATGAGCGTATAACTCAGCTTGATGAGCAAATTCGTTTGCTTCAGCAAGAACTGGAATTTTTGCCTTTGGCAGATCGTAAACGTAAAGTTGATTCTGGGCGCAAACGCATGGAGCGCGAAGTTGAAAAGGCTCGTGATGAATTGCAAGCTGAGTCGGCGCGGATAAGCAATGAGCTGAAAAATTTTCGCAATAATCTAACTAATCAGCTTGAACAGGAAAGCAAAGCTCTTAACAATCATTACCAGAATGTCTTGCGTCAGCGAGTGGCTGCTTTGGCTCCCAAAGCTCCTCCTCAAGTGCCGGAAGATGTGCGCAAACGTATGGATAGCTTCTTAAGCGATTTGGCCAGTGTACGCCAGCAGCGTATATCTGCCAAACGCTTGGAACTTGAGCGTGTTATGCAAAATAACTTGGAAAGTGCTCGTGCTTCCATGGATGAGCGTCTGGCTGAATATGACAGCTCCTTAATGCAAGAGAACCAAGAGCAGCGTGTCAACTTACAGTTACAATTGCAAACTGCGGCTAACGCCGAAGAAGAGTCTGCTATACAAGACAAGTTGGCTGCTCTTGGAGATGCCGAGACAGCCAAAAAATCAGCCAAACGTGATGAGCTTACGGCTGAATACAAACGTTTGGAAGCTGATGAACGTGCAAACGTAACTTCTAAAGTTAAGGCTTTTGAGGCATCGCTTGATGAGGAAACTAAGTCTAAAGCTGCTGCTGAGCGGGATCGCCTTTTGAAAAATGTGCAAGCGCCCTCTCCTAAGGTAAATCAAGCTGAGGTTGAAGCTCAAATTGCTAAAATAAAAGCTACTATCAACTCCGAAATGGAAGCTAAAAAAGCTGAAATGACGGTTGCCATGCAGCGCAAAGCCGAAGAAGCTCAACACAATATGGAGAAAAAGCAAGCTGCTTTGGAAAAACGCTTGCGGTCTACACAAAAGCAATTAGAAGCTATGGTGAGCAATTCTTCTAAAGATGTTAGCGATGAAACTCGCAAAAAGATGGACGATATTAAAGCTAAGATAGAAGACTTGCAAAAACAGCGTCAAGAACTTTACGACGGCATGGCCGACGATTTGCGCGAAGTAATTGGCAAAATTGCAGCTGAACAAGAGGGGCAGCCGTCTGTTATAGGCTCTTATGTAGTCAATATCGATTGTTTGGATCTTACCGATAAAACAATGCTTGCTTTGGAAAAAGAGGACCAACATTAGGAGGTCGCGGTGAATAGAATTTTATGGTGCGGGGTAGTTATAGCTGCGCTTACAGTCAGCTGCCTCTATGCGGCCGGTTGTACACCTAAGGAGAAAGTTGTCATTCGTACCGGCACTATCAACAGTACGGTTGTACTTCAGGAAGATGACAAATATCAGGAATTATCTCGCCAGTACTTCGCCGAGCGCATTAAGGCTAGTCAGGAAGTACAGCGCATAGTTAAAGAAAATTCCAATGCTGACGGTGTTGTCAGTGATAAGTCCGTTTATGATAAGCTCATGAAGATTCAAAATGATGTGGAATCTAAATGGCAAAAACGCACTGCCGATTATATTGATGCCAAGATGAAGAGCATGGAAAAAGCTGCTTCGGAAGTGGCTTTGGATAAAGATCTCGATATCATTTTAATCGACTCCAACGACGTTCCTACCGTAGAATACGGTGGCCACGATGTTACCGCTAATGTTTTAGCAGCGATGCCGGGATTTGCCGGAACTGCAAATGCTGAGGGCGAGCAAACTAAAGAAGATAAATCGACGGAAAATGCTTCTCAAGGTAACAAGTAGAAAGAGCGGAGGGATAAACAATTTGAAATATTCGAAGTTTGTACACTGCTTAATTCTTACAGTC
>SFMI01000092.1 GCA_004554425.1 Candidatus Saccharimonadota bacterium
ATTAACGACTTTGCCTTCTGAAGAAGTGATACGTCCATTAGACCAAAGGATAAAATTTCCACAAGAATTGCCATAGCCGCTGACAGCTACATTGGCCGATCCGCGTATATGTTGAGGCTGAGCAAGCAACCTTTGCCCATTAAAAATTAGAAAGCTGCCAACAAATAAAATAATCAGAAACGAAACAGAAACAAAAACAAGAAAACGTCTATTCATTTTTCCCCCCTATATGAAAAGCACTACAAAAGGGCAGCGCCATATTATACAACTCCAAATTAAGCAGATTAGCCAAATTTGTCAAGCACTCTAAAGCGAAACAGCCTTGGCTGCACTAACTATGAAACAAAAAAGCAAGTAAAATAAGGGCTGACGCAGAAAGAGTACAAATTAAGAAAAATGTAATCAGAGGAATTTTTATCGTGTCAGAACTCCATATGGAACCGCAGGAACTGACCTTAGATGACGGCCGCCGAGTTCTTATCCGTCGAGGACAAGTAGAAGATCAAGAAAAGATAAAAAAACTCTACACTGATGTGTATGGCAATTCGTATACTATTCCAGAAATAGCCAACACCGAGAAGATGACTCAAGCTCTCAACGATCGCTATAATTATTTATGGATAGTTAGCCAGAGCGGAGAAAGAATTGTTGGTAGTGTGATTTTTTCTGTCGATCCTTACCATCATTTGGGTAAAGCCTTCAGCGGCGTTATTGCTGCCGATTTCCGCGGTTGCAAACTCATTTACTCTATGATGCGCAAAGCGCATGAAAGTTTGCTTTGCGAGGGCGGCCCTTGCACCATGATTTACGCCATGGTACGCACTTTCGTTTCTCCCAATTTTCACAAACACTTAAAAGAGTTAGGTTATATTGATACCGGTATTTTCCCTAATGTACGCCGCGTTAGGGATTACGAAACGCACAGTTTTAAAATTTGCTTGGGGCCCAATGCTTTCAAAGACAGACGTCCCCTGCCACGTATTTACAATCAAGTACAAACTATGTATAGATTGGTAGATCGCCAGCTTAATTTGGGGCCCGCCATTATGCGTTCTGTCGATTTGCCTCACTATACCGATCCTTTGCTTAAATTGGAGCTGGCTAAGCCAGAAGATTACCCCAATGGTATTGAAGCTGAACGTGAAAAGTTACGCCAAGCGAACTCGCTGCGTTTTGGCTTCTGTCCTTTACTAGAGCCCAATACTATGCTCATTAACAAGGAAAAAACTATAAGAGCCTTCTTAAACTTCCAACCAGTAGATGGTCATGCCACTATGGTAGGCTTAGAAACTGGAAAATACGATATGGTTTGCCTTTTGGAATCGGTAGCGGCAGCTTGCGAAAAAATGGGCACTAAATATCTGGAAGTATTGGCTTCAGCTTACGATCCCATAATTCAAGCTCAACTTTGGCAAGCTTACTTCTTGCCTTGCGCTTGGTTCCCAGCTGCTCGTTTGGCTGAAGGACAGCGCCTAGATTATATGTTTGCTTCTCGCAGCTTCGTGCCGCTCAATTTCAAAGGCTTGAAGCTTACTGAAGATTGCAAGCCTTATCTTTTAGAGTTTTTTAAATTGTACACCGCCAGACTGTGGGAGGAGTTAGTCAATGCCTAAATGCCACTTTATTCGCCGCCGCAGCCCCATACACCATCCTTCCGCCCATCCAGACAAGCAAATACGCCGTCGCTTAGAGCGACTTAGTCAAAAACATAAAGGCTCAATGGCGAGATTAGCTGCTCAAAGAGATGTCTTTACTAATCCAACTCCCAGACAAGACAGATGTTTTGCGGCTGCTCTAATTGAAAATTGGTGCCATCATTTACTTCATAACAGCGCTTTTTACACCCGCACCGATTTACTGCCCCAGGTTCCCTTACCTTCGGTTCAGCTAAAAAAGCTGCAGCCGCAATTGGCACAATGGAAAGAAGTTAAAATAGACAATTCTTCTCCTTCACTTTATGCCGGACAGAATTTATGGCCCCAAACCGATCCCTCAGAAGATACTACTTCCATTCAACCACGCCTTTACGACGGACGCTCCTTAGAGTGGATAAAAAAGACTTTATTCCAACAAGGCGCCCAATTGCGCTTATTGACTAAGCAAAAAGTGAATATATTAAACTTAGTCTCAAGTCAAGAAACAGAGAGTAGCTCTTTCTTTACTTCTCAAATTAGGCAAGCGATTTGTTTCCTAAGCAAAACAAAAAGCAAATTGGATCTGTCTATTTCTCCCTTATCTATGCCGCAGCAACGGCTAGAAGCACTAATTCATGCGTGGGAAAATTTGCACAAATGGTCAGAGCAAGCGGAGCCAGTTCGTCTATTGATTAGTAGCTCCGATTTAGCTGATTTGCTGCAAGTAGTTGGCGATAAAGGTGTGCTTAATTCAGATAAACGCAGCCGCATCTTTGTAATTATTTCGAAAGTCGATGCACAAATGCAGCAAATGCTTGCCAAGCGTCAACAAATAGCAGCCCAATTTGGCTTAGCACCAGATCATCTGACTTGGCTATTGCTGCAACCGGAAGCTTCTGTAGCCATTTTTAGCTGTCCACAAGGCCATTTCCACTTACCAATTTACTATAGATGTGGCCAAGAACATAACCGCTTTTATATTTGCAACCCTCTGGCAACTAATTATCCGGTGCTTTACAACAAATTCAACGGAAAAATTGCTCCTAAAGGGACTTGCTCTTGCGGGTTCAACGCCCCTAGTATAGAATTAGAACAATCTTAGATACCGCAATCAATTTGAGGAATGATAATGACTAAAGAGAATGAAATTCCCAGCAGCTTCAGACTGCTACTAGGCTTGCTAGTAGGCGTACTTATTAGCGTAACGATGGGCCAAGGCGTCGATTTTGTTGCTAAAGAGACTTCTATTATGGCTTCTTTATTATCGGTAGTTATAGGTCTCTTATCTACTTACTTGCTCCGTTTTGGTATGCCTCGCCGCGAAAAGCCCTCAACCATGGGTACAATTGCTTTACTTTTGGTTTTAGCTTGCTATTTGGTAATAGGCAAAATAGTATTAGCTTCCGCTGCTTTAAGTTACACTCTTATGTATGCGACCGCCGGCGTCATCATGGCTTGGTTGATCTTCACCTCCATTGCCGAAAGCTCTTTACTTTATGCTTTTTGCATAGGCGGTTTCTGCGGCGGTCTGGGAGGCGTAGTCTTCCCTATGATTTTGGGTAGTTCTTTTGCTCCGCTCTTTGACTACCTGACCAGCGACCCTTCCGAAAAAGCTATGGTCTCGACTTATTTGGCTCTTATATGCACAGTTCCGGGAGCTTTTGCCGCTGTTGCTGGCCGTCTTTCTGGTTGGGGATTGCTCGAGCACACTAAAGAAGATGTTTGGGCCTTCAATTCGGACGGTCGCTTATACGTTAAACAGACTACCCGCTAAAAGATAATTACCATAAACATAAAAAGATGCCGCCAGACTTCAAAAAAAATGTCAGGCGGCATCTTTACTTATAGGCTTAAAAATAAGCCTCAGTACTAATACTTATTCGTAACTTTCCCAATGAATACGCACTTTATTAGCTAAAGTAATGGAATTTTCTTTAGTTAAACGTGCCCGTCTCTTAATAGGCATGCGTCCGACCTTAGTAGTAGAAGAAGTGCTATGGTTCACTAAATATACGCCATCTTCTAAAAATTGTACTGAACAATGCTGACGCGAAACTGACAAATCGCTCAAAACTAAGTCGTTATTATTAGCCCTTCCGATAGTTACGTTACCATAAACATCTAAAGTAAGGCCACGATCAGTACCATAAACAACTACTAGCCTACCTCTAGGCCGTTCGCCGTCCTTATGTTCTTCAGGAGCAGAAACAACCTCATACTTTGGCTCATCAGTAGCACACCCCAAAGTATCTTCGTCTTGCCCACTCAACTCTGAAGTTTCACTATTGCCAACGATAGTTTGAGCTTCAAAAATGGGAGTCGGTTCAGGCTCTTTAAAAGCAGTCGGCTTTTCCAAGTTGAGACTTGGCGGCGGGGCAAATAAATGTCCGAATCCTCCACTTTCCGCTTCCGACTCATGGGAATTAGCATCTTCTCCACCATGATTGTCAATATTGTTGCCCCCCACAACATCTTCTACAGCTGAAGCAATCTCGGCAGCAGGAGCTTGAACAGCAGCAAAAGGATCGTAACCTTGATTTAGAGTTTCGATATAAGTTTGTGGATCTAAGCCTACACTATAAGCTTGGGCATACAGATGCGGATCTTGACCATCTTGGCAAGCTTGCGCATAGACATAGGGGTCAATTCCCTCATTGTAAGCCTGAGCATAAAGTACCGGATCAAAGCCTTCGGCTTTAGCTTGTTTGTAAATAGCTAAATTTATGCCTAATTTTTGAGCACTGTCAATGTCGGGATCGACAGTAAAACGAGGCTGCGGCCCAGGAGGACGACCAGCTCGGGAGGCAGGAGCGTACATATGAGCTCTTTCATCAGCGCTAAGAGCTCCAGCTAAACTTCCGGATAACGCTCCATGATGGCCTAAATAGCTATCTGAAGTGACATGTTCCATACTCAGAGCCGGTGGTTCCGGAGCATCTTCTCCACGTCGCAGCCAAGCTGGCGTAAAACTCCTATCAGGTTGCTCTGCAGGAGGAGCCCCCAAATAAATGGCTTCTTCCTTATTATTGGAATTTATTTCACAAATATTAGCATTAGTCTGCTCTTTGTAACCCTCAGGCGCTTCCACCTTAAGGACGGAATTACCCACAGAAATAGTAGTACCGTCAACTAAAAAAGCATGAGCGCACGCTTTTCCATTAACAACAATAGGAGAAATGGCCGAACGATTCGAGAGACGGTAAACATTTTTCTCTTTATCCCAAGTAAGTACGGCTTGCAAACCACCAATAGAACGATCATTTATACTTAGGCATCCTTCATTATCGTCAAGATTAGTAGATAATCCACCGACTAATCTAATAGAAGTACCCGATAGAGCAACAGTTTCTCCAGCATCAGCGCCACTAACTATATGAAGTTTATAGACGCCATCTAAAACCATGATTCCTCCAACTAAACAGAGCAGAAATAGATTTTATTGTCGCTTATGACAAAATTAAGACCAGAGGTAATTCCCTTTAAATAAGGAAAAATCCTTGATAATACAGAACAAGTGCACATATTTGGCTAGAAGCCGAAAAACAACGGAAAGTGCTTTCTCATGGCAGACAAGAACATAAAAATCGCAATGTTAGCCGCTCACGGCGGCAGTGACTCCAATAAAATTCCCTTAGGAGGAGGCGCAGCAATCTGTGAGCGTTTGCTACAAGCTTGGAAAAATGTAGACGGCCTGGAAATTACTCTTATTGTACCCGGCTACTATAAAACCCAAAACAACGCAGCGCCTGCTATTGCGGCGGAATCAGCTCTTGAATCAGACTGCGCAATAAACGAACATGAAGAAAGCATTTCTAAAATTAACACAATTCAAATTCCCCTCTTGAAAGAAGGCGAAACTCCTTGTAATCTAAGCGAATTTCGCTATGCAAAATTCTGCCGTCAGTTCGAAAAAGCCAGCACTAAGAAGCTGTTAGAGCTTAAGCCCGATATTGCAATTACTCACGATATTTCCGAAGGGCCTAATTTTAAGCAATTAAATAAGCACAATATTCCCTGCATTCCCATTTTCCATGTTGATGTGGTCGATTTTTTCTGTCGCATGTATCTCAGAGAATATTGTACTCCTAAAAAATGCGTCAATATGTGGGAAAAAATTCGTTTATTACCAATAGTTCCCGATATTTTACGCTTGGTTTTCGATAAACAAGCCGATGCTGTACGTTATTGTCCCAAGCTGATCGTCCCTTCGCAAGGAATGAAAAAAATTTTATTGGATACTTATGGCAATAATGATAATCTAAGTTCAAAAATAGAAGTAATTCCTTGGGGCGCTCCTACACCACAATTTAGCCACTCTGAAATAGAAGATGCCATTCCTCAAATAAACAGTGAATATAATCTCAATCCTGAGGATCCAGTCATTGTAATGCTTTCCAGAATTTCTCCGGAGAAAGCTCAAAATAAACTTATTGAAGCTCTCAGCTGGGGAGAGCAAATAGGGCGTATGCCTTCAAATTTGACAGTTTTTATTTGCGGTACCGCTTCTTTTATGCAAGGGCCCAAGTTTATGCGCAAGCTAGAAGATCTGAGTCAAAATTTAAAGCGTGTACGTTTGATATTTCCCGGCCATATCGGTGGTCTTAAAAAAGCGGCTATTTTATCTAGAGCTACCGTTTTTGTTACGACCAGTAAACACGAAAGCTACGGCCTAACTACTATGGAAGCTATGCAACAAGGCACCCCCGTAGTGGCCATAGAAACTCCCGGCTCACTGCAAACAATTAGACCACACACCGGAGTAATTATTCCCTGTCAGGGTTACACTGCTCAAAAACTCTGGCATGAAATTTATAATATTTTAATAAACCCTAACTATCGTCAAATTCTTAGCGTTCATGCCAAACTTTGGTCAGAGCAAGAGACCTTCTTAAAAGCTGCTCAAAAAATTTTGCACATATTTGAAGCTATAAGTCAGACACAAAATAAATAGGTGCCTCCCCTGGCAAACGTATAGCGTAACACTAAAAAACGTAAGTGCATATACCGCACTTGCGTTTTTTTTGCTTGTCTGTTTGGCTGCGTAGTTTTTCAGTCTAGAGACGCTAATTAGTGTTCCGCCCGCTCATTAGCTATTTCGTGTTAGCTTCATTTTTTACCATATCTACGCTTCGGCTGACTGGCCACGAAGTGGCCAGAGGCCTGCGCTATCGATATGGCGAAAAAATTTCGCTATAAGTTTTGGCTGCGGGCTAGCGTTCATGTTGGTTGCCTCCAGCTAGCGGCTCTTCCAGGCTCGAACTGACCGAAGCTTTTAGCTTCGGCCAGTATCCTTCCATCGCCACTATTTCCGCCTGTTGGTTAAAAAACTACGCTTGTAAGAAAATGCCAAACGCTAATGACCGCAAGAAATTTCTCTCACGCTAACGCA
>SFMI01000093.1 GCA_004554425.1 Candidatus Saccharimonadota bacterium
TAGGCATATCCAATTACCTCCTTCGGTGGTACTGTTTCTTACTATTATTATACGCTATTTCTCGTCAAAAATCAACCATTTGTTGTGACAGAGCCTTATAAATTAAGCATTAAAGCCTTTTTAACCAACTACAAAGTTCATGAGTTTATTAGGCACATAGATCACTTTGCGGATAGTTTTATCGGCAATACTGGAAGCCACTTTGGCACTAGCCTTGGCTCTCTCTTCCAATTGCTCTTTGGATAAATCCTTAGGAACACGGATCATATCGCGCATCTTGCCATTAACTTGAATTACCAAGTTAAAGTCATTTTCTACCAAGTGCTCTTCGTTATGCTCCGGCCAAGCGGGACGGCTTTCAAAAATGCCTTTTTCGTGGCCTAAGAAAGCCCAAAGCTCTTCAGCAGCGTGAGGAGCTACAGGAGACATAACAATAATGTATTGCTCTAAAGTTTCCTGAGCAATCGGCCCTTTAGCTCCGCGAGCAATAAGGAAATTGCTCCACTCCATTAAGGCAGCTACCACAGTATTGAGGTGCAAGCGAGAAAGATCTTCATTGATCTTCTTAATAAAGCGGTGAGTAGTCTTCAAAATTTCCGGATCGGTCTCTTTGCCAGGAGTAACTTGGCACTCAGTAATGAGAGTCCAAATACGACGGATCCAGCGATAGACACCTTCAATACCGGAATCATTCCATTCGGCATCTAATTCAGGCGGCCCAATGAAGAGCAAGTAGGCGCGCAAAGCGTCAGTACCATACTTTTTAACCAAATCGTCGGGATTGACTACGTTGCCTTTGGATTTGCTCATCTTCTCCAAGCGACCGGAGCTACCCACTTTAGTGATCATGCCTTGGTTAAATAAGCGAGTGAAGGGCTCTTTGAAGCCGATTAAACCTAAATCGTAGAAGATCTTGGTGTAGAAGCGCGAGTAAAGCAAGTGCAATACAGCGTGCTCAATGCCACCGACGTAAAGATCTACAGGGTTCCAGAAGTCGACATCTTCACGACGCCAGGCAGCATCTTGGCAATCGTAGGACGGATAGCGCAAGAAGTACCAGGAAGAGCAAATCCACTGAGAGATGGTATCAGTGTCGCGCTTAGCCGGGCCGCCACACTTAGGACAAGTGGTATTAACAAATTCTGGCAAAGAAGCCAAAGGAGAAGCGCCAGTGCCGGAAGGCTGGTACTTTTCTACATGAGGCAACAAGACTGGCAGCTGATCTTCGGGAACAGGCACAATGCCGCACTTGTCACAATAAACCATAGGAATGGGAGCGCCCCAGTAACGCTGTCTGGAAACTAACCAGTCACGCAAACGATAGTTTACTACAGCCTTACCGATATTGAGCTTTTCTAACTTTTCGACCACAGCTTTGCGACCGACGTTAGACTCCATACCAGAGAACTCTTCGGAATTGATCATATAGCCCAATTCGCAATAAGGCTTCTCATAAGGATCAGCTCCGAATTTAGCTTGCCAAGCAGCGCTTACGGCAGCAGGATCGCTAAAATCGGTACCATCAGCTTTTAAAGCTTCGGCCTGAGCGGCGGTCATAACCACTTGCTTAATGGGCAAATTAAAAGCTTTAGCAAAGTCCCAGTCGCGCTCATCATGGGCAGGAACAGCCATAATAGCGCCAGTGCCGTAGCCCATAAGTACATAATCGGCAATCCAAATAGGAATTTTGGCACCGTTTACAGGGTTGATAGCATAAGCACCGGTAAATTCGCCGGTCTTTTCCTTTTGCTCTTGGCGCTCTACTTCGGTGCGAGAGCAAGTGCGAGTAATGTAAGCTTCAACCTTCTCGGCACGATCGGGAGTAGTAATGTGGCGTACTAATTCATGCTCGGGAGCCAATACCATGTAAGAAACACCGTAAATGGTATCGGGACGAGTGGTGAAAACGGTCAAGCTTTCATTTTCGTGACCATCGATAGCAAAACGAACTTCAGCACCTTCGCTGCGGCCGATCCAGTCGATTTGCATTTTCTTAACTTTCTCAGGCCAATCAAGATCTTTAAGATCGTCAATTAAGCGCTGAGCATATTTGCTAATAGCGAAGAACCACTGAGGCAAACCTTTTTTAGTAACCAAAGTGCCGCAACGCTCACAACGTCCCTCTTTTACTTCTTCATCGGCTAAACCGGTAGCGCAGGAAGGGCACCAGTTAATAGGAGCTTCTTTTTTATAAGCCAAACCAGCTTCATAAGCTTTTAAGAAAGTCCACTGAGTCCATTTATAGTATTCAGGCAAAGAAGAGTTAACTTCACGATCCCAGTCATACATAGAGCCCATGTCTTTGAGCTGGCGGCGCATATTGCTGGTAGCAGCCTTAGTTTGGGCCACAGGATGGATACCACGTTTAATAGCGGCATTTTCGGCAGGTAAACCGAAAGCGTCCCAACCCATAGGATGGAGCACTTGGCGACCGTGTAAAGTCATATAACGGCTCATAACGTCGGAAAGTACATAACCGCGCCAGTGGCCTACGTGAAGCCCTTCACCGGAAGGATAAGGGAACATATCGAGGCAGTAATACTTGGGGCGGCTGTCGCTCTTGACGGCGTGGTGCAACTTTTTGGCTTCCCAAATATCGCGCCATTTCTGTTCAAAACTAGCCGGATCGTATTGCATGAAAAATACTCCTTAAATTAAGAAAAAAAATCTCAGGCTTAGCTGTCTTTAAAAATCGGCAAAGAGCTTTCGCGTCGGCGCCTTCTCCTCCTTTTTTGTCTAATTGCCAAGCCCTAATAAAAGCACTAATAAACCCAAACTATGGCACGTGGGCCTTGACCGATTGCCAAACGTCCCAACTGCTTGCCAGTATTCATATCTATTACAGAAAGATCGTTGGTATTGAAGTTGGTGATATAACACATAGAGCCATCTGGCGCAAAGCATAAATCGCGCGGCCCTACTCCTACTGCCGTGCGGAAACGCAAACTGGGACGATCTAAGGGAAAGATAGAAACATCGTTAGAAATGGAATTGATTACAACTACTTGGTCTTTGGGAGATACGCCCACAATACTGGCACCAGAGCCTACAGGAACTTTACTCAAAAGGCGCAGATCGGTAGTTTTGTAAATCCCCACTTTACTTTCAGAAGGCAAAGCTACAATTAAACGTCCGTTATCTTTAGAAAGAGCTAAACCACCAGCATTAGGGCCGACGCTCATTTGTTTAAAAATTGACCAATTAAAGAGATCGACTACGGTTAAAAGGCCAGTATTTTCATGAGAGATAAACATTTTGGCGCCGTTTTTAGAGATACGCATTAAGCTGGGAGCCAAACCATTTAAGGGCAATACGCGCACAACTTGAAAAGAAGGCACATGCAATTCAATTAGAGAGCAAGTGGAAGACTCTAAAACGTAGAGTCTGGCTCCATCGGTGGAAAAGCAAACATCGACAGGTGTTTTAATTTTTTCGTCGGTATAATTGTTGCCAAAGCGCATATTGCCGCTTTCAATAACGGAAATACACCCTGTTTTGGGCTGAGCTACGGCGATATAGCGATTATCTGGCGAAACTGACATGCGCTCTGGGTTAGTACCTACAGAAAATGTACCTTTGACGCGCACAGTTCTAGCGTCTACTACACTCATGGAATCGCCCAAAAAGCAGGAAATAAGTAAGCGCGGCGCAGTTAAGCCCTGAGCTTGAGAAGGCACAGACGAGGCACAGAAAAAGGCCACCGCTACTAGAGACAGCCAACATAAAAACAGCTTCCATTTATTCATAGATATAAATCCTCTTAAGGCTAAAATTTTGCATATATTTATAAGCTAGACGAGCGGCCTTTTCTTATAGCAAAGGGAGGCCAGCTCAGCTTAGAGAAACCGGCTCTATGTTTAAAAGATTGCTTTTTTATACTTGTTCCCTAACTCTCCTTTTAAGCGGAGCCGGTTTAGCCAAACCACAAGCTCCGGTACAACCGGCCAATGTAGGCGTTTTTCAAGCTCAGGGCCATAAAATAGCCGCGCCAGCCACACTTGAAGCCAAAAGCGTAAAGACTTCGAGTACTGCCGCCGCGCAGCCAACTTTAGAAGCTCAACCTTGGAAGGCCTTATATGTTCCTTTAGATGATCGTCCTTGCAATTGGCTCTTTCCTGGCCAAATTGCTCGCATAGGCGGCGGCAGCTTAATTGTGCCTGAGCGTTCGTGGTTAGGCAAAGCCTACACACCTGGGCAGCCGCAAAAGTTGAAAGCTTGGTTGCGCGACCAGCCTATATATTCTAACGCTATTATTTCTGCCGATATGCTGGCCTACGGCGGCTTGATAGCTTCGCGCACCGCTAAAATAAGCACAGCCGAAGCTTTGGAAAATTTGCAAATTTTGCCGGAATTAGCTAGAAAAGGCCAGCATTTGGAAGTATTAGCTATTGTGCCGCGCCTTTCGTTGCGCACTTCCGACGGCCAAGCGCCCTACGAAACTAGTTTGCGCAATTGGGCTGCCCGTGGTGAGGCTAACCCGCCAGCCAACGTGCCAGAAAAGTACTTCCGTGAATATTTGCAAGTACGAAACCGCAATTTAGAAGTTTTGTACAATTTGTTGCGTTTTACCGCTCAAGGCACTATCGATCATTTGGTTATTGGCCAAGACGACGCCGCCTCCGAAGGCATCCATATTAGTGAATTAGCTCAGCTTAAAGCCAAAATTAAAGAGCTTGATATCGAAAACAAAGTAGATATTATGTGCGGTGCCGATGAGCTAGCTTCCAATATAACTGCGGGGTGGCTGGCTAAAGAAGCTAACTATACTCCCCATATTGAATTAGACTATTCAGACCCGGATTATAAAGATAAAGTTCCGCCTATGGAAGCTTTTACTTTAGCGGAAACTGCTCGCCTTCACTTGGATTTAAGCGGCGCTACCGAAACTGAAGGCACAGGCACAGTTATTTTCGTAGAAACTCCCAGCGATAAACCTTTTGCCGCTCCTACTTTAGAAGGCGACGACAAAACCAAAACGCAAGCCGAAAATTTATTAGAGCGTATTAACAATAAATTTGTTGATCAAAGAAAAAGGCCTTACGGTTTGGCCGATTTACATTTAGTCAACCGAGCTGAGCCTATTTTTGCTCAAACCATTATAGACAACGTACCTATTTGGGAATTAGCTTGCTACTCGGCTTGGAATACGCCCTCAAATTCTTTGGGCACAGCCATAGCCCAAGCTTGTGCCGCCCAAATTGCCTTAGTTAAAGGCAAAAATTGGACAATATATCGTCGCTTGGAAAGTGAAAAAACCCAACAAGCTTTTACTGTCGCTCGCTTAATAGACGATTATGCTTATCAAGCTGTCATTAGACAAAATTTAAGCAAAGAATACAAAAATATCAACATTAAGGCTGATCCGCTGCTCAATCAAGCTGGCCCAGCCGGTTTAGCTGCTCGCCAAGCTGCAATTCCTTGGGCACAACAATTGTGGGACGAAAAACTTTTAGGCCAAAGTTACTACTCTCCAACCGTAGGTCAAAAAGTTGTCTTCCGCAGTATGTTCTTAGAAATCGTCTTACCCTGGCCGCGCCTTTTTGAAATAGAAGAGCGCTTAAATATAACTTTAGCTACCGAAGACGTAGTCCATTAGGACACGTTTAGTCTAGCTTTTTAGCCTGCGCTTTATTAGAAGTACGATAAAGAGCAGGCTTTTTTTAGTCCATCTCCGTAGTATATTTATATATATAGCGGCAAAAATATAAACTGACCGCGTTTTTACTATTTAGGGAGAATTTTTTTATGACAGTTTTGCTTTTAACAAGTGCGACTTTAGGTACGGTAAATCAATTAGCCAACGAGACAACGGAAAAAGGTCTGGAATTTGGCAAAACTATGATGGCTAAATTTTTGCACAATTTGGAAAATAAGGCCAAAGATATAGATATTATTATTTGCTATACCGAAGGTGTTTTTAATGCTGTGTGCGGCAGCGATGCGGCGCTTTCTCTTTCTTTTATGCAAGATTCAGGCGTAAAAATTCTGCTCTGCTCTACTTGTTTAGAGCACTATCATTTAGAAGCTGAACAAGTAGTAGGCACAGTTTCCGATATGGCTACTATTGCTACTACGCTTGTCCAAGCTGACAAAGTGATTAAGCCTTAAATAGCCATTAAACTGCTCTATAGTTTAAGATAAGAATAGCCAAGCTTTGTTGCTGCTATGTAGCAGCCAAAGCTTGGCTATTTAGTTTATTTAGGCAAATAATACAAACGGCGCTCGCGTACTATGTTGGCTAATATCTTCAGGTTTTGTACATCTTCAGGAAGATTGCTATATAAGCCGTGCTTTTTTGCATGGTTGAGCATTTTACTTACTTTGGCCAGTTCTTGGGAACTAAGCTTAAATTTGGGCAAAAGCTCAGCAAAAGGCAAAGAATCGTAGAAATAGTCGTAAAGGCTGTCTTTTTCTAAAATGCCTGCCCAAACGGCAGCCAACAATACTTGGTACTTGCGGAAGAAAGCGCGAGCCTCTTCTTCCAATTCCGGCTTTACTTTTTTACCTACGTATTTGTAGTCTCCGTAAAGCTCAAAGTAGTATTGGCTCTTACCTACCGGCCTTTCTCTATCCCAAGAAACTTTAGCCCGGAAAGTGCGTCCTACACCGCCTTTTATGGAAAAATCAAAGGAAAAGTTCAGCTTATCAGTTTCTACCAAACGGCCCAAGCCTTTGGGACTCTCGTCATACAAATCGTACAAATGGTTTTGACGGACAATATCTTCCAAAATTTTTAAGTCTTGCTCATCATCCGGCAAATCGCTATATTGGCCTTCTTGCTTGGCAAGGTTATACTCAGAAACAAGAAGTTTGTAACTTTCTTCAGTACACTCTGGACGTTCAGAGAAGCTGTCCTCAAAAACTTCCAACATAGGGATATCTCCATACGCATACCATTCAAAATCGCCAGCAAAAATAAAATAATTCCAAACACCTGCCATTAGGACTGCGTATTTTTTTAGAAAACTTCGAGC
>SFMI01000094.1 GCA_004554425.1 Candidatus Saccharimonadota bacterium
TGGAAGAGCCACTAGCTGGAGCTGGAGCCAGCCAACATGAACATGAGCCCGCAGCCTAAACTTATAGCGAAATAAAGCTAACACAAAATAGCTAATGGGCGGGCGGAACACTAAATTAGCGTCTCTAGACTAAAAAACTACGCAACAAACAAGTAAGCAAGCGAACATTATATGCGTTTAACACGCTTATGCTGCGCAGTATAGTTATAGTTCTATAGATTCTTCGCCTTGCTTTTGCACAAAAGCTTGAAAAACTTCGTTGCGATCCAGCATAGCAACCAACTTACGCGAACGCGATGATTCCAGAACAGGCAAACATCCACAACGGCAACGACACATTAAATGTACTGCAGATGTTAAAGAATCACCAGGAGTTAAAAATTCTACATCTGTACGCATAATTTCTTTAACGCTAGTTGATTTGGTGCTGCGGCCGCTGCGTCGCATACGCCAATAGATAATATCACGGCGATCTATCTGTCCACAGAAGCTCCCCTTTTCGTTTATAACAGCTAGCAATGCATAACCAGTTTCCTTGAGTTTGGCAATTGCATCGTGGACGGAAGTATCAGGACTTACAAAAGTAAAATCAGAGCTCATAACTTCAGCTACACTAATTTTTTCTAGCGGACTTATCAAGGCTCCGCTTCCTTGTTGCATATCTAAAACGCTGCGGCTCAGTTTTAAAGTATAAAGTGAGTCTTTATCTAACACAGAAGCAAATAAAGCAGCTACCACTGAGGCAGCCAAAATAGGCATAAGCATGTAATAGTTAGCTGTAGTTTCAAAGATCATAAAAACTGCAGTAAGCGGAGCTCTAGCTGCTGCCGCAAAGACTGTAGCCATACCTATTAGAGCATAGGCACCAGTTGCAGCTGTACTACCAGGGAAAACAGTGTTGGCAATATATCCATAAACACCACCTAACATGCATCCTATAAAAAGCGAAGGAGCTAAATCACCCCCTGCTCCACCAGATCCAAGAATAAATGATGTGCCTATTATTTTGGCTATGACTAGAGCTAACATCAACGTAAAAGCTAAATGACCGTTCATAGCTTCGTTCATGACATCATAGCCTCCAGCCATAATTTGCGGATAAAAAATAGCTATTATTCCGCAAAGCAAGCCGCCAACAGCAGGCTTGAACCACACTGGACATTGTATATTTCCAAATATTTTTTCACTCACGGCCAACGAACGAGTGAAAGTGACTCCAACTAAAGCAGAAATTAGCCCCAATCCTAAACAAAGGAGCATTTCCCAAGAGCTTTGCAATACATAAATCGGTACTGAAAATTCGGCTAAATCTCCAACCAATAGTCGCGTAGCCACACAAGAAGTCACAGAACTAAGTACAATCAGACCAAAAGAGTGGTAAGTAAAACGAGCCAAAATAATTTCTAAAGCAAAAAATATACCCGCAATTGGAGCATTAAATGCCGAAGATATACCTGCCGCCACACCACAAGCCAACAATATAATGGTATTGTGCTCGGATAGTTTCAAAAGTTGCGCAAATTTGGATCCTAAAGAAGCACCGATCTGTACAATAGGCCCTTCTCGCCCAGCCGAGCCACCGCTACCTATAGTTAAAGCAGCAGATATCATACGGATTAAAGCTACTCGGCCATGAATAAGTCCATGTTGGGCAAAAACGCTGGTAATTACTCCAGAAACACCCCCTGGGTTTAAATCTTTGGAGCGCCACCACAAAAATAATCCGGTAAGTAAACCACCAATAGAGATAGATAGCGGAATAGCCCACCAAGTTTCAGGTAATGCCCACATCGAAATATGGTGAACGCTCTTAATCATAAAATTAAAACAAATAGCTGCTAAAGCAGTTATAAAACCGACAGTCAAAGCATAAAGGCATTCCGCCGCTAGAGCGTTATAGTTATGAAGGGAACGCCTTACAATTTTAAACGTATTACTGTCTATTTTCACCAACGCGACGATCCATTTTATGATATTTGTGAGGCGGGGCGTTCTTTTCTTTGGCCAATTTGCCCTGCTGTAGATTAAAATTATAAAAGAAAGGAAGAGTCTACTATCATCTTTTAAGCAGGGAGTAAACGTCCCAAAAACAAATACTAAGGGTGTTCTTTTTTGTTGTCCGCATGGATAATAAATGAGGAGTAAGTCATTTAAGACGTTTTTTTCTAATGCTGGCTAAGAATATAGACAGAGAGAATATCTAGTAGAGGCAGAGTATTACTGTGGTTCCATCAAACATCGGCGTCTATGAAATCATTGAAGAGGTAGGCAAAGGGCCTTCTGCTGTAGTCTACCAAGCGACTAATAAGAATACGCACAAAAGAGTAGCTTTAAAAGTTATCAATGCGTCTCTCAGTTCAGATGAAAGTCTAATCACTGATTTGCAACGTTCTGTTGTCGTTTCTTCATCTCTCGAACATGCCAACATAGCCAAAGTATACGACTTAGGAGAAGACTTAAGCTATCATTTTATCGCCTCTGAGTTTATTGATGGCGTAGCTTTGCAGACTTTAATTGAACACTATAAAAAGTTTGATATAGATCATGCCTGCCGAATTATGCAAGAAGCAGCCAAAGGTCTAAGCTTTGCTCATAAGCAAGGTATTTTCCACGGTTGTTTGCATCCCGGCAACATAATTATCGAAAAACAAACAGGCAGAGTAGTTATTACTGATTTTGGAACTTCCAGAGCGCTATTCACTCACAACAGTGAATTAAAAAATGATTCTAAGCGCTTAGGTTTTATCGCTCCTGAATTATCTTCCGACTCTGCTCCAGACTCCCAATCCGATCTTTTTTCTTTAGGAGCAGCCCTTTATTACATGGTGACTGGCGAGCGTCCAGCTCCAGGGTTAGTTTCCACTCCAGGAACAGCTTTGCCTCAGATGCCGCGTTTGCGAGCTCATTTGCCCAAAGCGCCCATTTGGTTGGAAACTTTAGTGGCTCGCTTGATGGTCTCTGACCCAATTGAGCGGGATTGCTCTGCAGAAGATTTTGTCGAAGAGATCGAAGTTGGCCTTGAATCTGACAAAAATGGAGTTTCTGATATGGCACCTCTAGGCGAGAATCCTTTCCAATCTCAGGAGAGACGCAGCGATCCTGGCAGCGGCTTCTCCGGCTCGCAAACTTCCTCAGGCGGAGATATGCGTTTGTTGCGCTCCAAAACTGCCGGCGGAACTTTAGGAATGTTAATGCGCAAGCAAAATGTTTCTTCTGATATGGAAGCATCTGTTCAAGATGCCGAAAAACGCTTGCTTAATTTGGAGTTTAATCCGCGTGAAGGCGATCAAGGGGTTCCCCGTGATCCGCGTCCCAGCAGTGTTTCTCGTTCTTCTGTATATTCTTCGAGCAACACCTCCGCCGGTGTAGATCCTATGGAACCAGCCGTTCCTCAACCTGCGCTTCAACCTACACCTGGACGTTCACAGACTCCTATAACTCCGCCATCCAGGCCCTCGCGCCCAACTTCTGTCGGAGCTCGCCAGTCTAGACGCAGTCAGATTCCTTCTCAACCACAGCAACCACAAGCTCAACCACCTTATAACGATAACCAATATCCTTCCCAGCAGAGTGCTTACCCTAAGCAAGGTGGATACTCTCAAGACAATTATCCTCCTCAGCAAGGCGCTTATCCTGAGCAAGGTGGATACCCTCAAGACAATTATCCTCCTCAGCAGAACGCTTACCCTGAGCAGGGTGGATATCCTCAAGAGAATTATCCTCCTCAACAGAGCGCTTATCCTGAGCAAGGTGGATACCCTCAAGACAATTATCCTCCTCAGCAAGGTGCCTATCCAGAGCGAACTGTTCCTCCCGCACCTAATACAAACGATTTCGGCAGCGGATTAAACAACACGAGTATGGGCTTTGATCCTAACGATCCTCAACCAGTGCCAGTTCCTCTCAGCGGCAGTCGTTTTGATGCAGCTTCCCAAGTTTTGGATGACAATGAGCCATCTCAAGGCGGCATTCGTCCTATGGGCTTCCCTAATAGTCGCGGTCAAAGCCAAAAAGCTAAGCACAGTGGCGTCGGTTCACAGCAACTTTATGTAGAAGATCGTGAACAAGCCGGCTTAGGTGAGCCTATGCAAACAAGTCCCTTTGTGTCACTGCAATCGGAAGAAAATGACATTGCCAGTTTGCGTAACGGTGGAGCTATGGGCGATGCAGTAATAAATCCGAATACTCCTCCGAGCTTCCCTCCAGGTGCTACTCCCAAGCGTCCTTCTTTAACAGACGGACCTGGAACGGTACGTATCGCTAAACAATTGCAGCCTCAAAGTAGCGGCAGCAATCTTATGGGCATCATTATTGCCTTAGTTGTCGTTGTTTTACTCGGCGGCGGAGGCTACTACTATTTCTTCTTCCCCAAGGGGCAAGTAAAAATAGCGGTTAATAATGCTCCTAAAGCTAAAGTTTCCTTAATTATGCAAGACAACGTTGTCAAAACTGAAGACATTGTTGACGGTAAGCTCACTTTACGTATACCGTTAAATAAAGAACTCGTGGTTCGAGTATCAGCTGATGGCTTTAAGGATCACGACACCAAACTCAATCTTAGTTCGGAATCTCCTGTTAAGGATCTGCAAGTCGACATGGTCGGTGCTCCGGCTGGATTGACTGTGCATATTACTAATGAAAAGCTTCCTTCTCAGCCTAAAGTAAAAGTAACTTGTGACGGACAGCTGATTAAAGATGGAGAAATGGTCGCTGCTGGAGGCTTAGCCAGATTTGAAGTGCCTACCGAAAAGCCTTTGGAAGTTACTGTTAGTGCTCCCGGTTTCTTGAAGTACCAAGAGAAAGTAACTATCGATCCTAGTGAGGGCGATAAAGACTTGCAAGTTACTTTGAGCCGCAATAAAGGCACTGTGAGAGTTACTCCCAAAGGAGAGCGTTTCTCTCAAAGTTCTTTAACCGTAGTTCTTATACAAAATGGCAAAAAACTTACCTCTAAGAAAATTTCAGGCGGTCAATCAGCTGAATTTGAAATTGACTTAGGCAAGACTTATACCGTAAAAGCCAGCTCTAATTTGCACAGTCCGGCTAAAAAAGACGTAAAAGTTAGCGTCAGTAAACCTGATGCAGAAGTTGTGCTCAATATGAATCTTACTCCCACTTTGAGAGTTTTCACTAATGCTAATGCTACCGTTTATCTTAACGGCAAGTATGTAGGCAAAGCCGACGCTAGTGGAAGTTTGACTTTAAGTAGTGGTTTGGTAACCGGCCAGCAGTATAAGATTACTTGCAAACGCGGTGGTTATAAAGATGGTGCTTCTAAGTTAACTATGAAACCCGGTGATGACAACCGAGTAGATCTCCAGTTGGAGAAAGCTCCAGAACCCCAAAAGCAGCCCACTTATGTATATGAAGAGGAAGCTCCGGCCAGTTCTTCTTCTGGAAGTTACAACCCTGGAGGCTATGGCGGCAGCAGTTATGGTAGCGGAGATGCTTACTATAGTAGTGGCAGTTCATCTTCCGGCAGTTACTCAAGCGGTGGCGGTTCTTCTAGTTCCTCTTCTAGCAACTCTGGTGGCGGTAACTCTTGGGGCGGAGCAGAAGGCGGCTGGTAGATTGCGGTGATTTTGATCGTTTCTACAAATCCGACAGTCGATAGGACTATCGGTGTTCCAGTGTTGATACCTCACCAAGTCCACCGCGCTGTAAGTTTACGCATCAGCGCGGGCGGAAAAGGGATTAACGTAGGAAGAGCTAGCAAGACCCTTGGAGAGTCTTACTTAGTGTCAGGTTTCTTGGGCGGTTCATCTGGTCAACTTTTGCAACGTTTGACTGCCCAAGAAAACATCGCAACTTCTTGGCTTAAGTTTGATGACTTAGAAACTAAAATGAGCCACTTGTTGCGCCATAGCCAAGGTGATTCTACCGTTATAAATGAACCGGGGCCAACATTAAGTAAGCGTCACTGGCAAGAACTAGCTGACTTTATCTTAAAGCAAGGTGCTCAAAGTCAGGCAGCTGTTTTTGCAGGCAGCGTCCCTCCTGGAGTCAGTGCCCAAGACTACAGGCAACTATGCGTTCACTTAGCTCAACAAGTTGGCCCAACCTTGATAGATACTCCTGGAGATACCTTAAAAGCAATAATTGCTGATCCTCAAAGTTTGGCTATAAAAGTCAATCGTGATGAACTCAGCGACGCTTTGAATATGCCAGTATCAAACTTAGGAGAAGTGATCGACGCAGCTAGTTGCGTTTTTAAACGTGGAGCCTCTTTAGTTTGTGTAACCATGGGCGAAGGTGGTGCCGTCGCTCTTAATACAGAAGGAATATGGCGTTGCTCTTATTCTATTGACCACGTGGTTAGTTCTGTAGGTAGCGGCGATTCTTTTAGTGCAGGGTTAAGCTTACATTGCAGTAGACATTTACCTTTGCCTGAAGCCCTACGTTGGGCCAGTGCTTGTGGTGCGGCTAACGCAGAAACAGAACTGCCGGCTGTATTTACCCTAGAAAGAGTTAAGGCTTTGCTACCTTTAATTCAGATCGAAAAGCTTTAGCCTTAATTTTGTTCTAGGCTTTCTAGTACAAAAAGACTCACTCGAAAATATCGAGTGAGTCTTTTTTTTGTATATATGGCCCTCACATTAGCTCTACTTGTGCTTGCCTGTTACGCTTACTCGTTTGGCTGCGTAGTTTTCAGCTTAGCGACGATAATTAGTGTACCGCCCGCCCGTTAGCTATGTGGTGCTAGCTTCATTTTTTGCCATATCTATGCTACGGCTTCACTGGCCTTGCAGCCAGAGGCCTGCGCTACCGATATGGCGAAAAAATTTCGCTATAAGTTTTGGCTGCGGGCTCGTGTTCATGTTGGCTGGCTACAGTTAGCGGCTCTTCCAGGCTCGAACTGGCCTAACGGCCAATATTCTTCGCCTTCCAGCGCCGCTGCCTCCGCCTGTTGGTTAAAAACTACGCAAACAAGCCA
>SFMI01000095.1 GCA_004554425.1 Candidatus Saccharimonadota bacterium
CCACGGTAACTTTCAATAAAATCGGCATAGTCACCAGTTTGTACAAAACAAATATCCTGGCTTTCTTGCTTATGAGCTGTAACTAGTCCATATTCATCGGCATAAGCTCGCACTTCTTCTTTAGTAAGGCTTCCCAAAGGAAACTGACTGTGGGCCAGCTGTTCCTGATTTAAAAAATAAAGAACGTAACTTTGATCTTTATGACTATCAACACCTTTACTTAAAGTGTACCTCTTTTTATTTTCATCGTACCCTAAGCGCACATAATGGCCAGTAACAATATAATCGCAATCCAATTCGCAAGCTCGTTGGTAAAGCTTTTTAAACTTAAGGTAGCGATTGCAATCTATGCAAGGATTGGGAGTAAAGCCTTTTTCGTAAGCACAAACAAAAGGCTCAATCACTTTTTCCTTAAAATTTTCCGCAAAATTAACTACGTAATAAGGAATATCTAAACGCGTAGTGACACTGCGAGCGTCGTCAACATCAGACAGGGAGCAGCAAGATTTTTCGCGGCTCACTCCCACATCTTCATTATCAAACAATTTCATAGTGACGCCGATACAATTGTAACCGGACTTTTGCATAAGCAGAGCGGCTACGGAGCTATCAACTCCTCCGCTCATGGCAATTAAAGCATTTTTTTGAGTCATATTTGCAGCAACTTTCTATTGCGCCTTAAGGCGACGTAAAACATCTTCATATTTTTCGGCGCTACGGCTGAAACTAATATTGAGCAAAGCTTCAGCTTCTCCAGCCTCTTTTTTGACTTGTTCAAGTTCTTTGCCTTTAAGCTTAGTTTTGGCCAGCGCTTTGGCTACTTCGTTGTTGTAAGTTTTGCGCAACAAATCAGCGCTCACTTTTATAGTTTGCTGGACAGCTCGCAATTCAGCCTCATTGTCGCCAGAGACAGAAAATTTTTGGGCATTGGCATCACAATCAAAAATGGGTTTAGTATCAGCACGGTAGCGATCTAACACTTCAGCAGCGTACATATATTGATTTACCAGAAAATCACGTTTAATTTCGTGAGATACGCCGCTTTTGTAAGCAGTAGATACTTCTAATGGCTTTCCTTTGAAATAAGGAGCAAAAGGAGCCTTAGGCAATTCCTCGGAGGCTAAAAATAAATCTGACTCAGATATATTTTCTGAGGAGTTTTGCTCTTTAGGCTCAGAAATATCGACCGAAGGCTGGGCCTTTTCTTTTTCAATTGGATGAGAGAACTCGTTGTTGTTTAATTTTTCAGCAGAAGAAGCAATTTGTTTGGGCATTTCTGACGGCTGAGCCACTTTAGAAGCAGATTGTTCGGATGTAGGCTCAGCTGAGCTCAATTTTTGAGGCTGAGTCAATTCACGCTGAACTTGAGAAGACGAAGAATCAATTTGCGACTTAACTTCCGGAGGCAGCATACCATGCGGAGCCATTTTTTTATCGTCATTTATGGGAAAAGTTTGTTCGGATGGAGAAGCCAAAAATACACGCATATCCGGTCCCATAACACGATTTCTGGTAGCTAGCCAATAGCCGATATTAGCCAAAACCAATACAATCAAAAATACCGAAAACCAATCGATAGGTTCTTTGTGCGCAGCCTCTTGACGGCTATTGGATTGGAGCTCAACCTTATTATCTGTAAGCTCAGACGTCATCGCCTTTCCTTGTGTTGAGCTATCGACAGAGGCCTCCTCCACCTGTTCTGCCGTCGTTCTTCTTTCTAATTCTTCGCTGCTCATATACTCCACCATAAAAACAAACGCCGCTTTTTTCTCCTTCGCAATAGCTATTCCCGCCTATAATTGCAGTTTGCCTCTTGTTTTCTCCATTCATAAGGTGCAGGTAAACCAAAAATTTCTCCATTGTAAAGCTTACTCATAATTTTAAGAGAATACTGGCAACATCCTGAACAACTATCTGCAATTTTTCTGGCTTGACATACTTTTTCACTTTGCCAAACATCGGCAAAATTTTGAAACATCAAATTGCCAAGCACTTCTTGCCTAATACCGCAAGTAACCAAACTACCGTCGGGCATAATATAAATGGTGTTACGATTGGCTCGACAAGCAAAACGCTTATAGTCACAACTTTCTAAAGCTTGATCATAAAGGCCAAGGACAGTCCTTTTCAACAATAAAGCCTCTAAAAAAGAAAAACCTTCTTCCTGTAGATAAATGCTTTCCAGACGATGACGGAAATCGACAAGATCATCTATTAACGCTCTGGAATCTTCCGGACGCCCTGGTTCTAAAAAAGGCGCCACCCAAAAACCAGGAATAAAATTGAGTTTTTCACGACGGCATATATCCAAAATCCAAGGTAAATCCTTGATTGTTTCATTATTTACATTGTAATTGACGCCAATTGTAAACCGGCGCTGTCGCATAATAGGCAAAAGCGCCTCCAAAGTGGTCATAGTCTTGTCGAAACAACCTGGACATCCACGCAACTTATCATGTATAGCTCCTTTTCCTTCTAAAGAGAGGCGCAAATGCAAACCGGGACGGCCGCAGCGTTTGGCAAACTCTACCATACGCTCAGTCATAGTGCCGTTAGAAATGATAGTTAAACAATAAGGGTTATGCCTTTTTTGCAAATGAGAGACAATTTCAGCACAATCAGTACGTAGAAATGGCTCACCTCCACTAATTTTTACGATATCCAAACTCGGCAAATTATCGATAAGGCGTAAAAAATCACTGGTACGAGCCTGTTTGAAACGCTCTTTTTTCCAAACGCTACACATAACGCATTTGAGATTGCATTTCCAAGAGAGCATAAGGTGAGCCATTTTGGGCGCAGTAACCAGCCCCAATTGATTGGCTCTGATAGATCTTAAAACAGACCAAGCCATCTTGGCCAAGCTGAAGCAGCGTTCTAAAGACATTAAACTTTTGTATCCTAAACGATTATTTGGACAATCTGGCTGTTTGAGCTTTTTTCTCTAAACCGCAAGCTTTTTCATAAATAGTAATGCCCTTGCCAAGATCTCCACGTTGAAAACAGCGCTCAGCTTCTTGGGCCAACTTTTCTTTGTCTTTTATCTTACTAGTTTTAAATTTCGCACTAAAAAATTGTTGCAACATCTTAGCAGAAGTTTCGGCAGCTTGTTTAACTAAAAGATCATCGGCACCGTTGCCACTTTGGGCAGCTTCTTGGGCTTGCTTATCCAATTTGTCAATATAGCTTACATCTATGCCAGCAAAAGATAAATAATCGCGAGCATACATATATTGACTGACAATAATATCCTTTTGCAAGCTGGGATTACTCACTTGACGATAAATAGGAGGTTCCAATAGAGCCAGCTCTTGGTCACTGAGCTTTACTTCATCAATAGGCTCGTCTTGGCGCTCTTCCGACTTGGGCCCGGTAGGCTTTTTAGCCGCTGGAGGACGCTTACTCTTGTCCACAATTTCACCTTGAGCCGTTTTATGTGGTTGTGTAACAACACGCTGCTGCGGCTCTGAAGGCCGCTTGCCCAGTTTTGGAGTGACAAAATATCCCCAACATCCGATAGCCGCAATCAACACAGAGGCAATTAAAGCCATACTTATTACCGACTTGCTGCTTTCTCTACTTTTGGCCGCAGATGTAGCAGCTTCGGCAACAGGAGCAGCAGTTTCGGCAGCAGTAGCAGCGGCTTCAGCGGCTGGCGTGGCAGTTTCGACGGCAGGCGCGGTAGTTTCGGCGGCAGGCGCGGTAGTTTCGGCGGCAGGCGCGACGGCGTCGGCAACAGGAGCAGCAGTTTCGACAGCAGTAGCAGCGGCTTCGGCAACAGAAGCAGCAGCTTCGGCGGTGGGCGTAGCAGTTTCGGCGACAGGCGCTTTGGTTAAATCAGTTGTAGCGACGTCGGAGGCAGCTGCCTCAGGGCTTGCAAGTGCTTTCAGTTGATTCTTCTTCCGTTTTGCCATCAGTCAGCCTCCCTGAGCGTACAAATTCCCATACTTGCGCATTTTGCGTGCTTTCTAAACTTTAGCGGCAATACCCTGTCTAAGCTTATTTTTCCCAATAGCATAAACTATTATCTGCACTAAATCTTAAGCTCTTATCAGAGAGCGGCCATCTCTAGATAGACTTTCATGATCGAATAGCGGAACGGTATTGGGAAATTTTTTTAAAGCTATGCTAGGAATTCTGGCTCCCTCGGCAATTAGGCGCCGCTCTTCCCTATCATCGAGTAATGGACCATCAGGTCCATATTTCGACCATTCGTCAGCATTTAGGCGCCGCAAGGACTCAATCCGCTCTTCGATATCAAAAATTCCGCGTGCTGCCAAGTTGGCATAAATAAGTTCTTCTACTATAGGGGCACGATCTTTAATAAAAGACGTCACCTGGCGTCGATCTATTTGAGGATGAATTTCAAAGCAAATATCTAGATGATGCATAGCAATTCCTAAAAGACATGGCGGTTGTACTCCCATGGCTATTTTGCGAAAGCGCCACCCTGGCCAAATATTAAATTGCTTGTAAATATCTCTCTCTTCTTCTTTTTCCATATGCCATTCAGATAAAGGTACTCTATACAAAAGACCAAATCGAGCATAAATTTCTCTTCTGCCTCGACAAGTTTCTGGCAAACCGACAGCTGCAAAATCGCTGCCTCTGGGAGTATATCCCCAAATAGTGGAAGGCACCATGTTCTCTAAACAATAGCAAATCATGTGCACATCCATAGCCAAGCAACAACCTAAGCAAACAAAAAAATTGCTGCGGCCATATTTTTCATATGTTTTCCAACAATCTTCAACTACCAAACGCTTAAATTCTTTTTTTACGTGAGCATAGTGATGGAAAACTCGTTCTGTTCCCAAATGTTGACGCAAATCACGCACATGTTTAAGCGGCCAAGAAATGAAAATATGACCGAAATCGTGTTGAGCTGTAATTAAATGAATTTTACCTTGAGAATAAAACCTGCCGAAAATAAAAGCCAACAGAGTAGAATCGAGACCGCCCGAGTAGCCAATTGCAAAAGATTTTTGCCTTGCTTCCTGATTCAAAATATATATGCCGCACTTTCCATAGGTCAGAATGCTAAAATTATGGCAAAAAACGCCATTTTTCAGAGACTTTTCGGCCTTCGCACCTCATCACAGTCTCCCCTTTTAGGCTTTATGCATTACAATCAAAATTGTAAAGTCAAATACAAGAGAAATGCCCTTAAAGGCTAAAATGTAAAAGTCACGAAAAGGAGCGGTATGAGTAAAGCTAAAGTTTCATGGCAGCCTTCCAGCAAACTGGAGATACGTTACACGAGCAATATCGGCGGAGAGTTAGAAGCTCTGCCCTACTTGGCCACAGTCATTAAGCAACAGCGAGCCCAATGCCCCGATATGTTGCTCTTTGATACTGGCTCTTTCAGCGGACCAGGTTGCCCAGGCCCCAATTCTGGTGAACCACATGTAAAAGTGTACAACCATTTGCAATACACTGCCGTCGTACCCGGTCGAGCCGAAGCTATGGATACCAAGGCTCTCAAAAAAATGGCTCGTATGGCTAATTTTCCTTTTTTGGCCACAAACTGGCGCGGCATAGGCGAAGGTGACTATTTTACTAATCGCCAAGTGATTGAACGCGGTGAAGAAAAGATTGTTATTTTGGGTATGGCTTGTCCGGAAACTCCCAAAGATACCGAAACAGTACCAGCCACTCAAGCTTTAGATGAAGCTTTAAAAGGCTTTGACCCAGCTGACACTGTCGTAATTATTCTTTCTCAATTGGACGGAAACCAGAATTTAGCTTTAGCTAAACATGGTAATTTCACAAAAGTGATTATTGGCGGCGTAACCATTGCTGGCTTGGATCAAACTATGAGCGTAGGGAACTCCTTAATTGCTCCTGCTTCCGACGGCCCCAAAAGTTTAGGCAGTCTCACCGTCAATTTAGGTGGCAATTTGAAAGTCAATAAAGAAAAAGAGTCAGCTGAATAAACATTTTTACCTATAAAATATAATGAGCCCTTGCAACTTCTTTTCAACAAAAAGGCTGCAAGGGCTTTTACTTTTAAAGTAAAGTTCTAGTCTTCGTAACCATGAGGATGGACTTTACGCCATTGCCAAGCAGAATCGACAATAGCTTCTATAGAATCGTATTTAGGTTTCCAGCCCAACTCACGGCGAATTTTTTCTGATGAAGCAATTAAAAAGTCAGGATCGCCAGGACGACGCCCTTCCTCTTTAACGGTGAAATCTAAGCCAGTAACTTTATACACAGCTTCAATCACTTGACGCACAGAAAAACCTTGACCGCTGCCCAAATTATAAACTAAATTACCACGCTCTTCCAAGGCTTCCAAAGCTAAAATATGAGCTTGAGCCAAATCTAAAATATGCACATAATCGCGCACACAAGTGCCGTCAGGAGTGTTATAATCGGTGCCGAAAATAGAAATATGGGAGCGCTGTCCCATGGCAGCTTGCAAAACTAAAGGAATTAAATGACTTTCGGGGTGGTGATCTTCACCGCGCTCGGGAGTATTGCCGGCTGCATTGAAATAGCGCAAGCGAGCGCTCTTTAAGCCATGAATTTTTTCAAACCAACGCAGCATGCGCTCAACCATCAATTTAGATTCACCATAAGCATTGGTAGGATCGAGCTCTTGATCTTCGGTAATTGGTACCTTTTTCGGATTGCCATAAACTGAAGCTGTAGAAGAAAAGACGATACGATCTACTTTAGCTTTTACCATAGCTCGCAAAACTGAAAGCGTGCCCATAGTGTTATTAGCAAAAAAAACACCAGGGTCGCGCATAGATTCGCCGACTTCAATAAAAGCAGCAAAATTGAGTACAGCTTTTACTCCATAACGCACCAT
>SFMI01000096.1 GCA_004554425.1 Candidatus Saccharimonadota bacterium
TTTTATTTGCAACTTACGCTTAGCTGAAGCGTCTAGCAATTTGTTTAGATAGTTCGGATCAAAAGTCAAATCTACGCTTTTGGCATTGTAGTTAATATTGCCAGTGTCAGTAGTTTTTTGAGCATCTTGATCTTTATTGGGCTCGCGTCCGTAAGCTACCATAGCGCCAGTTAAATTCAAACGGCTCTCTGCACCTATATTGACGTTGATATTCTTCCAAGCATAAATAACGCCGGCAATTTCTTGATCAGAGTATTTGATGCTGTCGTAACGCTTAATCAAAGTATCTAATTGCTCGCGTTTGTAGTTCTCATAATTGGCTGTTTGCTTGGAGCTATCTACCAATTTATCACTAAGTGCAGGATCGTCAACTGAGGCCATTTGATCGCTTTTGGTTGGGCTATCGTTTTTATGATCATCGTCGTCATTATCGTCATCGTGATCGTCAGACCAATCTTCCCAATCGTCTTCAGCGTCTTCATAAACATCTTTTACTGCTTTCATAAAATTGCAGTCGTTCTTGTGACTACCATTATAAAATCCACAATTACACTCAACGTTTAAATTGAGAAATTGTTTTCTGCCTTCTTTAAGAAAACCGGCTTGGTACACTTGAATGATAAGGTCTGGGTGATTTGGATTAAATATTCCTTTAGTTTTGCAAAAAGATGTGGAGTGTTCAGTACAATGATTGCACACTGTATGCTTGCCACTTTTTTTGTATTTAGTTGCGTACTCAAAAGATTTTTTTTCTGCGACTAGTTCTCGATTTGTATTAGTGGTGTTGTCACTGCCAGTATTATCATCGTCACCTATACTTGGGGTAGAAGATATCGTGTCTTTTTCGCTAGCTGCACCTGTAGTAGGATCGATTTCTACATTGTCATAAGGGCCGCTGCCTTCGGGACGCTCGGTTGGCAATAAGTTTTCCATACTGGCGCTAGTATTGTAGATAGGCTCGATAGTAACATCACCTTTAGAGTAAATAGAAACGCCTACGCCGGGATCTGATTCCAAAAGGCTGGGGCCTTGCATAGTGATGTTACCTTCGGAAGTAATAGCACCGCTACCCATAGTAGCGCCGGAAATAGTGATGTTGCCTTTACTTGTTAAAATGGTAGTGCCGCTATCACCTTTATTTTTATTGACAAAACCAACTATTGGTCTAGTGCCATATTCATTGATGTTGGAGCGAATGAGCAAATCGCCTGGTACGTACACATTCTGATCGAACATGATCGTTAAATTTTTACTATCTACGGTCATGCCTTTAAATTTGCCTGTGCTTACAGTTTGATAACCGCTATCTGGAAGTGGTTTGCCGTCGTAAAAAATAATAGTTGGATAGTGGCGCAATTCTATAGTTTTGGTTGTTGGGTTCTTTTCCCATACATAAGTTCCGGCTGGTAAGTTTGTGTCACTTTTGGTGGCTTTGGGTACGTCTGCCCAAGTAATTTTGGCGAAGTTTTCTCCGGAATTACTTTTTTCTTGTTTTATATTGGGCGCTGCTGCTCCATTGACTGTAAAGCCATCATTAAAGTAAACGGTGCCGCTGCCGGCGCTCACGTGGCCAGCTAAGGCAATATGGCCTAAGGAACGAATATTGGGAGCTTGGCTACCTTCAGCGGTATTTAAGCTGAAAGTGCCAGTTTTGGCATTGATATTTCCTGAAGCGCTAATGGCTGAATCTACATTTAATGAGTTGGGATCGATAGAAACATAAATCTCTACAATTTGCTGGGCAAAGGAAGATCTTTTATTGATAGGTTCAGATAAGCTAGCCTCACGTACGGCCGGACCGCTAAAACCTTCCACTATTAAGTTGCAAGTGCCTTTAGGAATGGTAACTTGTTTTGCGTTGGCATTGGGCTTAAAAACATCTTTGCCATTTTCGTTGACCATTTTGCCTTGGATAGAGCCGCTTTTATCGGCTGAATAAGCCATGCAAGGAACGCTGTTGAAAAGGTTATTGGTAGAAATATAAGGTGATTCATCCTCGCAATTAAACTTTATACGAAAGACCGACTTCTTACCATTGGCGCTTGATAAAATGCCCCAAACGTTGCCATCTTCTTCTTTGACTTCGAAATCGTCTGTTTTTAAAACGTATGGAGTAGAGGGGTTGGCTTTCCAGAGAATATCGCTTTGCAAGCGGGTAATGGCATATTGGGCGCCAGATTGGGCGGCCATAAGTGCATTTTCTTTATCATAAAAATTAGTCGTTAGACGAAAGCTACCTAGGTTGGAATATACAACTGAGCTTAAAAGCATAATTACCAGTACGACTGTTAGCATAGTCGTCACTAGAACTATACCTTTCTTTTTTCTTTCTAGCATACTCTCTCTCCAAACTTAGCCAAAATTTGAACAGGTACTCGCTATACGTGTGAATGGCTATATTCAAAGTAATTTCGATAAATTAGTTCGCTTTAGAAATTAGAATACATCGCATATTTCAGTTTTCTTTGGGCGTTTGAAGCCATAAAAGCGTTCATGTAGTCTGCATCTAAAGTTAAGCCTATAGTGTTGGCTTCAATAGTGATATTACCGTGATCTTTATCGCCTTTGGGAAGGCCTTTATCTGGATTCTGCCCGTAAGCTACCATAGCTCCGCTAAGATTCAAGGTGCTATTTTGACCAATAGCCAGATTGACATTGCCCCAGGCATATACCATGCCAGAAATATCTTGATCTGAATAGCGAAGTTTGCCATAACGAGTAAGCAATCTGTTTAATTGTTGCTGTTTGTAATCACGGAAGTTATTGCTGACTACGTCAGTATCGAGAAATGTTTGAGCTTTTTTTACATCGGCTCTGCTATCGACGACAATTTTGTCAGTAGGATTCGCAGCCGCAGCAGAAGCTTGGTAGTAAATTGCCCAGCTGTTCGTATCCTGATAGTGGCGTATGGCATTTTCGATGGGACTTCCGAGAGCGGCTTTGCCACTGTCAAGGGCTTTTTGCAAAGCTGCCGCTTGGGCGGAGCTAAGATCTGGCTTAACAGCTGCAGTTATCTTTTCGGAGCCGGGAGGCGTGGGTTTGTAATTTGTATATAAATAATACTCTAAGTATTCTCCCGCTTCTTCACTGGTTATAGAAGAAGCACCACTGCTTTTTTGGGCTTGGGTGAGCAACTCGGCAACGCCGGAGGAAAAAGACTCATTGTCGGTATCATAGCCGTAATAAGCTTGGCGTCCGGCATTAAAGTCGACGTTTTTATTTTGTTCTTGAACGGCTTGGGTGGCACTTTCAATGGGAAGGAAGTTTACATCGTGCTTAGCATAAACCGAAACTCCTACACCTGGATCTGACTCTAGAATGCTCGGACCTTGTAAAGAGATACTCTTTTGCGAAGTAATGGATCCGCTGCCTAAAGTAGCACCTTTGATAGTAATATCGCCGTCAGCGCTTAAAATAGGATCGCTGTCTGTGGGAGAATTTTTTACAAAGGCCACTACAGGACGAGTCACTTGACTGCAGCTGTCGTCGTAGATGATGGTCAGCGATTTGCCATCTTCTACTTTGATATTTTCGCTGATAGTTATGGTGGCTTTGGCTTTATCTACCTGAAAAGCTGAACCATAGCCATTTACTTCTTCGCTTTTATTCTTTTTGATACGGAATCCATGCTTTTTGCTAAATGGATTTTTATCATAGCGGGTTAGAGTATAACTGTTATTATGATCGTTTTTGCGCCAAATATAAACGCCGCCTTTTATAGTCGTGCATTTTTGCCCTTCGGAATTGGCTTTAGTGACGTCGTCCCATTTGATTTGGGCAATATCAGCGGTGTCTTTGTCAGATGCTTTTATGACTTTGTAATTGGAACCACTGACAGTGCCAGCTTTAGTTTCAGTACCATTCTTGTAGAAAGTGCCGCTGACTATAGCTTGTCCTTTGTCAAAAGAAATATTTTTGTAAGTTAGCCTTAAATCTTTTAAACTGCGCAATCTGGGAGCGCTAGTTCCTTGAGCATTTTTAATAGTGATATTGGAAGCTTTAGCCGAAATTTTACCTCCCGCTCCCAGTACTGAACTTGTACAAGCAATGCTGGGATCGAAAGTTAAATACACTTCTACAACATTGCTGACAATATTGATGCCTAGCCCTTTAGAACAGTCGAGGTGCTTTTGTAACTCGTTCATTTTAGCTAAATCTAGATCACGTACGCCGATACCAGAAAAGCCTTCTACAATGAGAGCGCAAGTAGATTTGGGAAGTTCATATTTTTTGGCATTGCCTGCGGCTTTTATGCACTCTTTTCCATATTCGTCTTGGTATTTTTGAGTGCGTAAAACTCCGTTGAGAGGGGCGGTATAAACGGTGCGCATTCCTCGGCTGTATAGATTGTTAACAGAAACGTAAGGGGAGCGAATGATATAGGTCTTATCAGACGTATTGTCCATATTATCGAAGCCCTTGGGGCCGTCCTCGTAGTTGAACTTTATGCGAAAGAAAGAACGACGTCCGTTGGGAGTAATGAGCATTCCCCAAACATTACCGCTATTTTCGACGATTTTTACACCTTTGGCCGCTGAGGCTAACTGATAATTTTTATCATCTCCCTGCCAAGTAATATTATTTTGCAATTTGGTAACGGCATATTCCACGCCAGACTGGGCTGCCATAATCGCTTCTTCGCGTCCGTAAAAATTGGAAGTAAGTAATCAAAACGACCGTCAGCATGGTTGTAATGAGGACGATACCTTGCTTACACTTATTGCGCATAAGTCTTTACCTCTCTATTCGGATTGGAATAGCTGCCTAAGCGGAAAATAACTAGCCGATAATGGCCAAAAGTGAAAAATAACATAGGCAAGGTGCCAAAACACACCCACTTTATTAAACGTTGTTTAGGCTAAATATTCAAGTTAAAAAAATATTAATATTTTGTTTTATGGCTGTAACATTTTTTTAGCCATTTGGCGGTATCAATAAAAAAATAAAGATTTTTTAGGGACAGTAAAAATTAGACTAAAAAAATAAGGCCCGGGCGCTTGAAGCGCTCAGGCCTTATGGGTTAGACAGTAGGATCTAGAAGTTGGAGAACATTACTTGTTTCACTTTGCGCTTTGCATTAGCAGCAAGAAAAACTCCCATGTAGTCCGGATCTAAGGTCATGCCTATCGTGCCGGCGTTGATATTGATTTTTCCTTTATTATTTTTGCCAGGTGTCTTCTCTTTAGGATTGCCTCCGTAAGCCACCATAGCACCGGTCAAGTTGAGAGTGCTGTTCTTGCCTATATCGGCATTGATATTGCCCCAAGCATAGATAACACCGGAAATATCTTGGTCAGAATATTTAATCTTTCCATAACGCAGCATCAAATCGGACAATTGAGCTTCTTTGGTGTCGCGGAAATTGTCACTGGCCAGATCCTTATCGACGTAATCCTGGACGTCGCTAACTTTGTCGGGAGAGAGGTCTATCTCTGTCTTTTCGGTATCAGAGCTTTCAGGCTCTTCATGAGGCGGAGTCCAATTGTCATCTTCTTCGAGGTAGTCAAAAGCTTTTTTGCCGTCCCTGTAAAAACGCTCACGAGCTTCACGCACGTCTTCCGGAATACCTGGTTCATTGGAGAATGAAGCGCCGTCATTTGTCAGCGAATCCAATGCTTGAAAGCATTTCATCAACTCAGCATCAGTGACGTTTTTAAAATCGGCGTCGTACCATTTCTGTTGTGGAACTTCTCCTGTTGCGTAATAAGTTGCATTGGCTTGGAAATAATAGTTAAAGAATTGCTCAAATATTTGATCCAAGTTACCTGGATTCTTGAAGCTCTTTGGATCTTTGTTGTACCAACCAGAATATTTGGACATTAAAGCTTGGTAAGCAGCTAAGGCTCTGTCATATTGGACTTTATAGTCGTTGTATCCTTTAAGCTCAGCTGTTTTATTATTGTCTGTACCAGTGCTGGGGGTGCCAGTAATTTTTTCCGATTCGGCTTGTTTAACTTGCTCAGTTACGCTTTCGATGGGTAACAAGTTAACGTCGCCTTGGGCGTAAATAGAAACGCCTATGCCGGGGTCTGATTCCAAAATACTGGGACCTTGCAAAGAAATATTCTCTTTGGAAGTAATAGAGCCGCCGCCTAAGGTAGCGCCTTCAATATAAATATCATGATCGGAACTTATAATAGGCGAAGTTTGCTCGGCTTCATTCTTTAAGAAAGCTACTACAGGCCTGGAGGTAGCCGTTTCGCCTTCTTTATCGTAGCGTATAATTAAGGATGAAGCTTTGCCATCGGAAGCGACCCAAAGATTAGAGTCGATTTTCATCGTTAAAGTCTTTGCATCTATGGTCATGCCTTTTAAGCTGGTTACTATCGAACTTTTAGCATCAGAGGGGATCTTTGTGCCAGGAGGATAATTGCCGACATAACGTCTTAGCACATTTTCATTTGTTTTGGGATCTTTACTCCAAACATAAGTGCCAGCTTGAATTTCGACACATTTTTGCCCCTTAGAATTGGCTTTGGTTATATCATCCCATTCCAGGCGAGTAAAGCTACTTGTGTCATTACTTTGCTGGGCAGTGTACTTGCTGTCTTCGCTGATAGTCTTACCGTTAATGCTGTAAGAATAGCCACTTCCGTAATACAGCTGGCCATTATCAAAGTCGACAGTACCGCTAGTTACGTTTAAGTTGTGTAAGCTACGCATTTTAGGAGAGCTACTGCCTTTAGCATTGCTTATGCGGATTAAGTTCGAGTCTGTAGTCAAATCGCCGGCGGCACAAGCTACCGAATCGGTAAATTGAGTTTCAGAAGATAAAGCTAAATAAGTCTCTACTCGTCTTGGATTTAAATTAGAAACTTGCTCAGGTGTCAAAGTAAAGGCCTTATCTAAAGTAAGGTCGCGTACACCATTACCGGCAAAGCCTTCTACCACCAGATAGCAGCTCGATTTTCCTAAACTAAAGCTGCTAGCACCGTCAGCTTCTGTGCGGTTCTTACCAAATCTGTCTTGGCTTTGTTTCGTTTTTAACTTGCCGTCTTGGGAAGCGGTATAGACTTTGGTTGGGGTTGTATTAAAAAGATTGTTTACGGAAACATAAGGGGATTGTATGCGCTCGGAATCTGAGCTGTCCTTCATGCCATCAAAGCCATTTTCTCCGTCTTCATAGTTGAACTTAATACGGAAAAAAGATTTGTTGCCATTGGCTGTAGTGAGCATACCGACGACGTTGCCATTTCGTTCGCGGACACTGATGCCTTCGGCGGAATTGGTAAAAGTGTTATCTTGCTTGTCGCCACGCCAAGTAACGTCGCTTTGTAAACAAGTGACGGCATATTCTACGCCGGACTGGGCGGCCATGAGAGCTTCTTCACGACCGTAAAAATTGGAAGCAAGGCGCATGCTGCCTAAATTGGAATATACTACGGAGCTGAGCAGCATAATTACTAAAACGACTGTAAGCATCGTGGTGATAAGAACTATGCCGCGCTTGTTTTTTAACATATACTGCCCTCCTTTGTAGGATCTTATTTGCACTGTTTGACCAGTTTCCATTCCTAATAAAATTTTATAACCAATCGTAGTTTTTTGATACTGTCGGCCTCTGTCCTTCGTCATTTTTTTATAAAAATTACTTATCAGTTGTTGGACAAGAATTCTTGAGCTAGATACTTATGATTTAAATAAAAATTAGATTGTTACAAAGGAGTGAGCTTTTCGAAAAAAATGCAAAAATAAGTAAAAATATGCTTGTTTATGCCTAAAAAACTTTGTACATTTGGGATAATGAATGGTAGGACTTTTTTCGTTGGTTTGGCGATTTGTTCGCTACCTTGGAACTGCGGTTCTGTGGCGGCGGCAGTCGGCGATGAGATTGGCAGTAGCCCGTCACTTTCGGTTGAGGTTAAGGCTAAAACGTCAAAAGTTCTAGGGTTAGGTTGTTTAGGACAAAAAAATTTTGTCATCTACGTAGAAAAGAGTAAGGAATTGATGAATATAAATATAGAACGCTCTTCCGACTTATTCCGGACCGGCTCCGTGGCACAAAATAATACTGCTGCTGCCTCTAAGCAGACTGCCCATCAGGCGTCTGCTCCGGCTGTTCCTGTGGACAGCTTTTCGTTAAACAGTACCGAGAGCAAAGAAGCTGCCGCTAGTGCTCCCAAAATGCAAGCAGCTCAAGTAAAAGCTGAAACAGCTTCCGTACAGCCTGAAGGTACCGATAAGAAGCAAGTCCTTTTCCAATTTGACAGTCGTGGCTGTCCGCAAGTCGATCTTAGCAATATCGGTTTGAAGGGCTCTTTCAACGATCAGACCGGCTTATATGATCAACACTGGAATGGCGACAAGATTATCCCTATGCACGATGACGGTAAAAACGGTGACGCCGTGGCCGGAGATGGTATTTTTACCGCTGCTGTAGATCTTAAAACCGGCCAAAACCAGCAATTCAGTTGGGGTGTAGTTGGTGACATCGCCGGTAAAGACGGCAAAGTGCAAAACGCTCAATGGTTGGTTATGAGCGAGACTAATCCCAACTTTAATTTAGAGGATTCCCCCGTTCAAACTTATGCTCCCGTGCAAACGCACCTTTTCGGCGTGCATAAAGAGGGCGAAGATGGCGTTCGTTTCCAGACTTGGTCTCCGGAAATGGGCAAAGGTGATTTAGCCGATTACAAACTTTACGTAGAAATAAGCAACCCTCAGACTGGCGAAGTGGAAGAACGCTTACCTATGGAAAAAAATGAGCAAAATGGCGTTTGGACACTCACTCAAAACGACGGCTGGAGCAAACTTAAAGGCAAAACCTATCAGTATGCAGCTTTAAATGAAAAAGGCGAAGTTTTGAAAAACAGCTGGGGCGGAGAAGTTCGCTATTCCGATCCTCACGCTCGTTATTTGCAAGGCGAACAGCGCGGCTTAGAGCGTATCTTTGTTGATCCTGTTATGGGATTTGAAGTCGGCTGGTACGATGATAGTGGCAAAGGTGGCCCCAACTACGCTGACGATCCTCAATGGGGACGTTTTACTGTAGATTCTCATCCCAATGCTGACAGCGTACGTTTAGTTTTGCGTGACGAAAATGGCAAGCAACTCAACAAACAAGAGCTGTTAGATCGTTTGGGTAAGCCTGAGCGTATTCCCTATGAAGAGGCTTCACCTGCCGATAAGCACGATGTAGACGTATTGCGCAACTGGAAGTTGGATCAGACTGAGCCGATCGACAAGTATTCTTGGATCAATAGCGTCAATGAAGATGGCTCTATTGATATGAACCGCGTAGACAGTCCTGGTGCCGGCACAGCTTGGGTTACTGCGGTAAACAATTTCCCCAAACTGATCGGTATGCAATATGAATACCAAGTTGTAGAAGATGGTAAATTAGTTGGTGATGTCAATGGAGATGGCAAGCTCAGTAGCCAAGAGCGTATTGCTACTCCCTTCAACGATCCCTACACTAACGTTATTCAACCTAAGCCCGGTTCAGCTCGCAAATCTTTAATTCGCGAATCTAGCTTTGAGTTCCAGTACGATAACGTTCCCAGACGTCAGACCAACCATAACAATTTCGTAATTTACGAAGCTCACGTTGGCTCGTTCATGAGCTCCAAAGACAATGCCGTTCCGGCCACCTTTGAAGACATGATCAACAACCTCGATTACTTTGCCTCTTTGGGCATTGACACTATTGAGCTTATGCCTACCAACGAATTTGGAGCTAAGCGCGATTGGGGCTATACTCCCGACTATTACTATGCCGGTGCTGCCAGCTATGGCTTTGAGATGGATCGTCAGGAAGCTTTGGATCGCAAACTTATCACTGACGATGAGCAACCTGGCGCCAAGAGTGTTTGGATTTCCGGTACCGACGCCATGAAGCTCTTTGTAGATGAGAGTCACAAGCGTGGCTTCAATGTTATGGCCGACGTGGTGTACAACCACACTTCTGGTAAGCCTGATGCCGATGATCCTTTAGGACGTATCGACGGTGGCAAACGCTCCTTCTTCAACTGGTGGCAGAAAGGCGAATCTTGCACTCCTTGGGGTGCTAAGCCCAATTTTGCCAACCAGAGCGTCAAAGACTTCTACTCTGACAATGCTGTACAGCAAGTCGCTGAATTTGGCTTTGACGGCATTCGCTTCGACTTTACTCAAGTTTTGCACTCTACAGGCAACTCTGCCGAGCAAATTGAGGGTATGAATACTTTGCGTCAGATTAACCGCTCCTTGCGCTTAATCAAACCCGATGTTTATACCGTAGCTGAAGACTTCAGTGGCAGTTGGCTGGTAGCTGCCGACATGGACAAGTCTGAAACTCAAGGCTCCGGCCAAGGCAGCTGGGAGAAGAAGGGCATGGGCTTTAGCGGTGTATGGAATGATCGCTTCCATGATGACTTATTGGAAATGGCCCAGGGAATCGGTAGCGCCGATCGTTTGATGGAAGCTATCACTTGCCACGTAGGTGTAACTGACTGGAGCCGCGCCGTAACTTATTCTCACAGTCACGATGAAGTAGGTAATACCGGCAACTGGATCCACCGTGGTGCGGCAGCTTCTAAAGATGACGAAGCTGTAAAGCAGCCTTTCCCTCGTGCGATCGCTCGTACCGCTTCAGCCATTACTTTAACTGGCCCTGGTGTACCTATGCTCTTCCAAGGTGAAGAATTCTTGGCCAACAACGACTTTAAGCATGGTTTAACTTCCACTTGGGGAGCCGACATGAGCTGGATTAAATTCCCTGTCACCCCAGATAAGTTAGATAATTTTGCTAAGTGCGCTGCTATGGACAATTCTTCTCGTGAAGTAGAACGCTCTCGTATGAGTGCCGATGAGCAAAAGCTGTTCGATCGTTATTGCGAGATGAATCCTGAGCAGAGGAAAAATGCCGAAGATTTGGCTAATCAAGTCGGACAATTCGCCTTGACTCGCGATTTGGTCTCTTTGCGCCGTACTTCTTCCGCTTTCAACGCTACTGGCAATATCAGCCGTGTCTATACCCACAACGATGACAAAGTATTGGCTTGGAAACGTGATAACGGCGGCTCTGATGAGTTTGTGGTTGTCTCCAACTTCGCCAATACCGATCGCTCCGGTTATCGTATGGAATTGCCTCCTGGTCAGTGGAAAGAAGTATTTAATACCAATGCTCGCTGCTATGGTGGCACCGGTACTGGCAACGGTGGCGCCACTGTAAGCTCAGGAAATGGAATTTTCCTCCCTGCAGGTGCTACTATTGTTTTGAAGAAACAGTAGTATGTGAGAAAAAATTGGCCGTGAGCTGGCACAAAGGCGTCAAGTTGTCAGCTTGCGGCATTTATTAAAAAAAATAACGGTCGTGATATGTACCCTCTTTACTGGACCAACCAGTTAAAGAGGGTATTTTTATGCGTTATTCTTATGAGTTTAAAAGAATGTGCGTGGAGCTATACCGACTG
>SFMI01000097.1 GCA_004554425.1 Candidatus Saccharimonadota bacterium
ACCTCCACCAGCGCCGACCTTACGGTGCTTGAAGAGAGCAGTGAATTCCTTGAGCGCCTCGAGACAGGCGGCAAGCTGCCCCTCTACACCTCCTGCTGCCCGGCCTGGATACGCTTTGCGGAAACCCGTCACCCCGAGATATTGGAAAATATTTCCACCTTGCTTACACCCAAAGCAATACCAAAAGCGACGATCAGGATCTACACTAAACGAGGGAGTTTTTTCATTATGAAAAGGACATAAACCGACATACTTACTGCCGACTCTCCTAAGTTGCAAATAGCGACCTATGACTTCAGTAATTTCTATACGGTTATTTATTTCATTGATAGCTGATTCCGGAATTTTCACAGCTTGTTCCACTCCGTCTTTTTAGTAGACAACTCCTCTGCAGCAAGCGACAGTGTAGCCTCCGAAGCTTTGCAAAAAGGATTTCTGACTTTTTTCCATAACTTGCCAAAGGTGAGTAAAGATACATTAAAAGGCGCACCCTCTCAGGGCTCAGATAATACTTCCGATCCTCAGGTTCCTCCTGTTGGCAATTCGGCAGCTACTGAAAGTAAAGACGATGTACTTGACAAAAAAGTCATTTACAAGTCTTCTATGAAGAATTTTTATATTATTTCTTCCATCATCGCCGTCCTGGCCGTCTTGCTTATAAGATCGGGTATTCTAATGATAAGCGGCCGTGGAGACATAATCGAACCGGACGTAATTATCTTAGCCTCTGTGCCTATATTGTTGGCTATTGTCAGCCTGTGCATGATAATCATTTCTTATTATAGATTTCGAAACAGAACTATTACTCTTACACCTGTCCACTTAATAACAGCAACCGAGACGAAGCAAACAAAAAGCCCCTTTGACTATACTGTAATCAGCGACGGAAAAACGAGTTTTTTGGTAGAGCGCTTCTTTTTTCCCAAATACGATAAATTGTGCGCAGATATCAAAACTGTGCGCCGTCTAGCCAAGAAGCAAGGGCTCTTTATCTAACGTCAGCTTGGACGCTAAATAAGAAGATCAACAAAAAAAGCTCCCGACAGGGAGCTTTTCTATAAGGGCAAGTAATTCTGAATCTTACAATTTTTTCAGAGCTTTTATTTCACTTTCACTCAAGTGACGATACTTGCCACGAGGCAGATTGCCTAAGTTGATCGGCCCCAGTTTTATTCTCTCCAGTTTCTTGACTTTACAGCCTACAGCGGCCAACATACGACGTACTTGACGCTTGCGCCCCTCATGGATAGTTATTTGCACGACATTGTCCGCCAAAATTTTTACTTTGGCAGGAGCGGTCCAACCGTCATCGAGGCAAACTCCCTCTTCCAAGAAGCCAACTTCGCGCTCACCTGGAGTTACATCCACATTGGCAACATAAACTTTATCGATCAAACTGCTGGGGTGGAGCAATTTATTGGTCAAATCTCCATCATTGGTAAAAATGAGGAGACCTTCCGTATCGCGATCCAATCTTCCGACAGGATATATGCGGGTAGGAATATCTTTGACGAATTCCATAACAGTAGGACGATCAGCTTGATCCTTAACAGTAGAGACAAAGCCACGAGGTTTATTGAGAACAACGTAAATTCTCTCAGACACAGCCTTGGCGAGTTTTCCCCAACCAACGACTTCAACATCATCACTGTCAAGATCGGCCTTATCGCCTAAAGAAGCGACCCGGCCGTTTACTTTTACTTGTCCACCGGTAATGAGAGACTCACAATGTCGACGTGAGCCAACCCCACCGGAAGCCATAAGTTTCTGTAAACGTTCTGCAGTCATACCATGCTTAATTCGAAAGCGTTAAAATTAGCTCCAAAGAGTAACGCGGATTTTGCGAGCGCCAGGGTTGTTGCGGTGTTCCCAAAGATAGATACCCTGCCACTGTCCCATAGCCAACTTGCCATCGATAACGGGAATGGTCAAGCAAACGTTGGTAATAGCGGACTTAATATGGGAAGGCATATCATCTTCGCCTTCTTCGACATGTTTGAACCAGTCGGTAAAGGGAATAGTGCGCTTCATCCACTCTTCGAGGTCATGACGAGCGTTGGGGTCATGATTCTCTTGAATGCACAAACTGCAGGAAGTATGCAAAACAAAAAGGTTGCACATACCATTTTCGATGTTGCTGTGCTTTACAACATCGTTAATCTGCTGGGTGACGTTATAAAGCCCCTGGGCAGAGCCCGTAGAAGAGGCATGATAAGAGATTACTTCTGAAAACATGATGAGTGCGCATTCAATTAAAGGCCCTCCACTCCTTCAAATAAAAAGAAATTTTGTCTAAGAAATTGGAAGGCCGACTTCAAGGCGCTCTCAAAATTGACACCCTTGCTAGGATATATAAACGAACTATAGAAGAGGGGGAGTCAACTTTTAGGATTGGGTATTGCAAAAATGTCTCTCCCTTCAAATCACAGCTTTCATTTAAGTTCTCAAGATATTACCAGATGGGATCTTTTTGCTTGCGTAGCCGGACGCCCGGAAGGGATTGCTCTGACCAGACTAGCTCACATCTTACATGTCGATCGTGAGCGTTCTTTAATTAAGCCCCTGTATGACTTAGAAGAAGAAGGGCTAATTGTCTGCGATAGTCGCGATCACTACATTCTTAACAATAAATCGCAAGTGGCTAAGAATTTGCGACAAACGCTCTCTTTCGCTCTAGCTTCTAATTGCGACTACAATTTTTATTTTTCCGAACAAATGATTGCTTTCTTGAAAAAAGCCTACAGAAGCGATCATTTTAATAATCGAGATGTACCTGCCGAGCTTTTAGATCCAGCTTTACTCTGTCGTTTAGTAGATAATGCTCTGTTGCTTATTTATAGCTATGAGCCATTTACCGGACGCATGGTAGAGAACATATTCTTGGACGGTTTATGCGACTATTTAAAGATCAAACGTGCCAAGTCTTTCTTTTTTAGGAGAAAGATGCCCTTAGAGCAATTTTTGGAAGGACGCACTGAGAATTTTCAAAATCCAGACGATCCCCAGTTGCAAGCGGCTATGGAACTCTTTCATAACAAAAACCTAGCGGGACGCAATTGGGGGCTTTCTCCTTTGGGAGAAGAGATAAAAGAAAGCGTCGAAAAAGAAGATTCGGAAATGTTCGATCCTGCTTCTAAGGAGTGTTACGAAAATTCTTGGCAAAAGATGCAAGAATACAGTCGCGACGGCAAAAGGTTGACCGTAGATATTTTGCGCGAATATCACCATTTAGCCATGGCCAACACAAACTTTGGTGGCGTTTATCGAGATCATGAGGTGGTCATAGCTAATAACCCCAACTTCAAGCCTGCTCCTATTAACGAAATTCCTCAGCGATTGCGCCAGTTAGTTGACAATCTATCAGGTTGCGAGCCTTCTACTTTTGAAGAAGCTCTCGATTTGTGCGCTTACGCTTATAACGAGTTTGTGCATATTCATCCTTTCCAAGATGGAAACAGTCGTACTGCACGTATTATTTTGGGCCATATGCTGAACATGTTACATATGCCTTTCGAGAAGATCCCCGACAGCTTCGCTGCTCGTTTTCTGATCGTGACAAAAGGATTGCAAAAGCGCAACGATCATGAAGTAAAATACGTCCTGGAAGAGATATATCTCAATTGTATGAACCGCAAAGAGTTGCACCAAGTTATCAATTAATTACTTTTTAGCGCCAAACTAGATCGCAAAATAAAGAGAACAACCTCTTTTAGTCACAAACGGACTGCGGTTGTTCTCTTTATTTATTGGATATTTGCTCAAATACGATGGAAAAGACGCTCTAGTACTTTTTCCTCTAAAATAATTCTAGTGGGACGACCATGCGGACAATAAAGTGAATGCTCAACTTTAAGCATATTGTTTACCAAGCCTTCCATGGCTTCAAAGCTGAGAACATCTCCAGCTTTGACAGCGGCTTTGCAACTAGCCATGGCTCTAATTTTTTCCCTCATATGCTCACGGATATTATCGCGAACAGAGATAAATTCCCCAGCTAGCTCTTCCACCAACTCGGCAAAAGTGGCAGCAGCTTTTTGCAAAGGTAAAGCAACAGGCACTCCTCTCAAAGCAAAACGTTCCGGGCCAAAGCTCTCTACCTCATAGCCATACTCGCGAAAAGAATCTAAACTATCTTGCAAAAACTGACTGACGTGAGGAGTAAATTCCACTATTTCAGGAATAAGCAATCCTTGTGATCGTTCACTTAGAGCTTGTATATTGGCAAATTTCTCGTAGTTGATGCGTTCTTGAGCTGTATGCTGATCGACCAACCACAACTTGTCTTCACATAATCCAACTATAAAAGTTTTGTATACTTGCCCAAGTACTTTGAATTTAGGAACTTCCGTTGCGACCGTACCGCGCCACAGCTCACCCTGTTGCAAAGGTACAGAATTATGAGAAGTTTCAGAAGTTGCGACAGCTTTTTCTTGTTTTGATTCGGCTATAACTTCATCAACCGCCCTCGTTCCAAGTTGGCGCTCGTCTCCAGAATGTGTGCTTGGGGAAGCTTGAGACGAATCTGAAGCAGCACGCTCATCATTTAAAGGCGTATACAATTCCAGAGCTAATTTTGCTTTGCCAGCCAAGGGCTTACAAGCGGGCGTAACTTCTTTTTCTAAGCACTTATTGCTAAAAGCAGATTCTGGAAGATACAAACGACCAGAAGGTGTCTTTTGCCTTTCAACCTGACTAGCCGAAAGAGCTTTCTTACTTTCAGTATCCGCTGTGACAATATGTTCTGATTTTTTTTCATCTAGGCAAGCTTCGTCTATTCGAGAGGAAGCTATAGACATTTCTCTTTGAGCTTCGGCTTTACGAGCTAAGAAATCGAAATGTTTGGGCAAGACACTATCAGCACGATAAACTTCCAAAGCTTTACTGACGGCTCTGTATACCAAAGAAAACACAGGTCGTGGCTCGGCGAACCTTACTTCCAACTTGGTAGGATGAACATTGACATCGACAAAAGCTGGATCGACGGTCAAACGCAACATTCCCACAGGAAAGCGGCCCTTTTCAACCAAAGGCGAGAAACCTTCCAATAGAGCCTGAGAAAGATTTTGCGAGCGTATTACTCGCCCATTCATGACAAATAATTGATAGGTGCGATTGCTTTTAGCCACATCTGGACGAGCCACGAAACCATCTATGCTCATGCCCTCAGCACTGTCAAAAATAGGTATAAAACTGGTGCTATCCAATTTCCACAGTTTGGCTAAGCGTTTGTCGCTGCCCATATCGGCAGTAAAAGAAAAAATTTCCCGATCATTGGAGTGAAGCGTAAAGGCGACTTCGGGCCAAGCTGCGGCCAAACGCCCTAAAAGATCGATAATTTGAGCGCTTTCGGCGCCTGCAGAACGCAAAAATTTTAAACGGGCCGGAGTATTGTAAAAGAGATCACGTACTGTAATGCGAGTTCCAGGCACAGCAGCGCAAACACTTAAATTCGGCTCGCTTGCTCCTTCCATGGTGAGAAGAGTACCTTCAAGATCGCCAGCTTGGCAAGTGCGAATTTCCAAGCGAGAGACGGCGGCGATACTGGGCAAAGCCTCACCGCGAAATCCCAAAGTAAAAAGGTTGTCTAGATCTTCCCATTCTTTTATTTTGGAAGTTGCAAAACGCTGAACAGCTAAACGAGCATCCTCACTGCTCATTCCGCATCCATCATCTACAACTTGCATAAGTTCTCTACCACCGCCGCGAATATTCACACTAATTTTACTTGAAGCGGCATCGAGAGCATTTTCTACCAGTTCTTTTATAACCGAAGCCGGGCGATCAACAACTTCTCCGGCAGCAATGCGCTCATAAACACTCTTTTCCAAAAGGCGTACTTTAGGCTGTTTGTTCATTTTTATTTGCAAAAAAATTTTCCAAGAAAATTGCAGATAGTGAAAATGGAAATATTTTTAGATTAATTCATCAACACGCACAAATTCAAAGCCACGCTCACGCAAACCAGCAATAATCAAAGGTAAGGCCTGAGCAGTTTGCTCGCGATCTCCGCCACCATCATGCAACAAAACAATATCTCCGGGCTTGGCTTGAGATACTACCCTTTGGGCAATAACATCAGTTCCAGGGAGCTGCCAATCACGAGGACAATTAGACCACAACACAGCTAACTGGCGCAAGCGACTGCCATCAGCCAAATTCCAAGGATAACGCATTCCGTAAGGAGGACGATAATAGCGCGTTTTTTCACCTAAAACTGCTTCCAAAGCTAAACCGCCTTCAGCGATTTCTCGACGAGCGCGACCTGGCGTACAGCCTAAGAAATTACAATGCGAAAAGCTATGCGAACCTACCAAGTGGCCTTCAGCTTTAATGCGCTTGACTAATTTTGGAAACTCAAGAACATTTTGCCCTACACAGAAAAATGAGGCCTTAACATTTTCCTTAGCCAAAACATCTAAAATCAAAGGAGTGTTGAGAGGATGGGGGCCATCATCGAAAGTAAGAGCAATTTTATGGCCTTGGCGACTGCCATAGGCAAGAACTTCTCCATATAAAGATGAAGTAACATTGACGCAAGGTTCTAAGAGAGCGCCTAGAGTAAGAATGGCACTGTAGGCTCCAAAGAAAACAGAAGCTTTTCTATATTTTTCCGGACATAATGCCCAAGCGGCCAGAGTAAGAGCACCTGTGCCCAAGCAATAGGCAGCTTGATAATTTTCATGCACCCAATCACGTATTTCTTCGCAATAGAATTCCATACTGAATCTTCCTCAAAAACAACTTGTCGTCTAAATTTTATGCAAGATCTGGCCTTCCTGCTCTTAGGCTAGACGTTAACTTTTTTACAAAGGGGAAAATAATTAACAGGCGAATTTGAAACTGTTGCAGTTCGCGTACCCGACATTTCGGAGGTTGTATATAAATGAGTAATGATAGTTTGTCCGGAAGAGGCAAAACTCAAGACCAACTAGCCAGCAAACATGATACTGCCAGAGGCTTGCGTGAGCATGAAGAAAGACTGCTACTCGAACTAAAAAAGACCAGAGAGACGAGAGAGAAACAGGCTAAGCAAGAAGAGGAACAAGCGGCCAACATTCACTACATGAAATGCCCGCACTGTGGCTTCGATCTCAAAAATGAGCACATCGATGAATTTGACTTAACTTTACCAAGATGTGAACATTGTCAAGGCATTTTTGTCAGTGCCGAGCAAATTAAAGCTATAAGAAAACACTTTGGCGTTTTTAGCAAGTTGGCCCGTTTTGGTTCAGTATTTACCGGCGGTACAAAAAATAAAAAGTAGGAAATGGTTGTTGAGCAAACTTGAGAAATAAGCCAAGCCGCACTAATCTGTGGCCGTCAGCACCACACTTTTTGAAAAACTTCTTTTAGTTCGTGTTCATTAGTCGAAGTCAAGGCTAGAATTTCGGCTTCTGCTTTGAGTTGTTCAATTCGTCTCTTGTCGGACAATGATTGCCAAGACGAAGTTTTTCGAAGTGTAAGGGGTGTTTTTTTAAGCATTTTGTGTATGCTGACGGCTGAAGGACGACTTAGAGCCCAACGCACAAGTCTGGCTTGGGCTGCTTG
>SFMI01000098.1 GCA_004554425.1 Candidatus Saccharimonadota bacterium
TATTTCTTTTCTCGCTGCCATTTTAATAATAAAGACCTAAACCACATTGGAGCGGTTACATACTCTCCAAAAGAGATTGAAGCTATACGCTTTAAAAGAGATTCTTCACTTTCCAGTACGTCACAATTGGCATTGTCAACCAAATAAGTTAACTGAATGCCTTTTTCTACAAGGCAAATTATTTCAGCTAAATTTTTTATCTTAGGTAAAGATATTTCAGTTTCACTGTTACGAATCTCAATATGGCTGTATTTAAAGCAGCTGTCTCTAATATAAACTTCCATCTTTGCGTTGCTATGCCAAATGCAATTTCCAGACAAGGAGTCTGGCTTCAGTTTGCTTAACTTTATAGCCTCTCCGTTGTCTTTACTTAACCTAAACTCATACGCACCATCTCCAGTCAATTTTTGTTCACATTGTCTACTTAGAAAAAGTGAATTATCTATTTGCAACTTTCCATTTGATTCTACAGATACAACTACATCGTTTTTTGAAATAGAACGTAGAATAATATCGTTATCTTTGTTCTTTACATAATTATCAGAAAGACCAACTTCAAAAATTTTGTTGCTTCCCGAAAAGGCACAGTAAATTGAATCAGCATCTTTAACTAGAATATTGACGTCTCGTCTAACAACAGCAGGAGGCCAAAGTAAATTTAGTTTTGTTACACCTTCTGTAAGAGAAACTCTAAATTTACTGTCAATAAGGCGTTTTACAGAGGAATATCTACTTTTATTATCAGTAAAATTACTTCCAAACTTTAAAAGGTAAACATAGTAATTGTAATTACCAAGAGCAATTTGGCCTTTTCTTTCTAAATCAACTTGCCACTCAGTTAGTTTATCAATAACTTCATTATCGTTAAACTAGATAGTAAAGCCTATCAACCGGCATACTGCTTCCGAACCGTATTCTGTTGTCGCCAAAATCGTTGTAATTAAAAATTGCTCCGCTTTTGGTAAAGCCATCGGAGTAGTTGGCCCACTTCTTCTCTATTTTACTTTTTATACCAGTATCTGCACTAACTTCTATTGCATACTTAGCTTTTTCACCACAAGGAATAAACTTTACGGTAATTGGAGTGCTTGATTCATCGCAAAAACGATAAGGAGTTATATAATACTCTTTGCGATTGTAGTTATTTTTTTCATCACTTATAACAACTTTGGCTTTTTGCTTTTTAGCTTGATCTATAAGTTCATCACCTAAAGGCGGAAACATTAAGTATATATGAAAGCAACTTCCTTCATCTTTTAAACACATAGGAAGTCCTATGCGTTGATAGGATCCGATTTCTCGCTCAGATTGAGCAATACGTCGATCACATTCTATGGTTGATTCAGTCTTTTTTAGGTGAAAAAAATAATCGGGATGTTTGCCTCCCCTTTTTCTATAACGCACATTTTCAAAACAATATGGGCAAGTAAACCTGCTGCGCTTATTTTGTATAGACTGTCCGTAAAATTGCTCAGCACAGACCAACCTATTGTTCGAAAGTTTATCTATAGCTTCTTTCATGACATTTCATATGTACCATTTTTAACACTAAGCTAATATATACACTCACAATGTACCATATCTTCCCACAAATAAAAACTATTTTTAATATATGTTTGAAATTTTTCATACGAAATAATAAAAAAACTCACCTAACACGAAATTGCGTTGGTGAGTTTTCTTCTTTATATGGTGGAGGTGGCGGGAATCGAACCCGCGTCCGAAGAGGCCTCCACGACAGCCTCTACGAGTGTAGCCTAGGCTTTAGTCTCGGCTTGTCAAGCTCCCCTGGGCCGGATCCCGATAAGCCATACCCTCTGGTGTTTCCCCTATGCAGCCGAGAGACTAGCGGCAAATGGGTAGACGGCGTGGTTCACGCCCGGTACACCTCCGCCGACGAAGGTGAGCGGACGCACCGCACTAGGCGGCGAGAGCCAAATTATCTTCGGCAGTTAATGTTTGAAAGTTTCGACTTTTTTACGAGCTTTCGACAACTCGACTCGCAACTATCGGCAAAGCATCTCCCCGTCGAAACCGGGACACCCCCGAGTTTTGTAGGAACACCGCTGCCTAACTCTTCAAGTGGAACCTTCACTGAAAAGCGCACCGGCACTTTGCCTCCGAACCAGCTGTGATTTTACCACGCCAATATAAAAAAGGTCAAGGTATTAGCTATTTAGCACCTAAAAACCTAAAGAGAAAATATTTTTATGGATATTTTTTTCTTTTTCTAGGTATTTAAGGACAAAAATAATGTATAATGTGGGCCTGCCGTTGTCTGGCAGAATGTCTGTTGATACTTAAAAGAAGGAAGAAAATGACTAATAAGTACGTAGAAGAAGTCGAGCAAGCTTACACTATGATGACAGTCATGGAGGAAGCTCAGCGCTGCCTGCTTTGCCATGATGCCCCTTGTTCTAAGTCTTGTCCAGCCGGAACTGATCCTGCCCGCTTCATCCGCAGCGTCCGTTTCAGGAACTTCAAAGGTGCTGCCGAGACTATTCGTGAGAATAACGCCTTAGGTTCCATTTGCGCCCGTGTATGTCCCACTGAGAGGTACTGCCAGAAAGGCTGCTCCAGATGTGGTATCGATCGTCCCATTGATATTGGCGGTATCCAGAGATTCGTCACCGATTTCGAGAGCCAAGTAGGCATGCAAATTCTCGAAAAAGGCAAGCCCAACGGCAAGAAGATCGCCATTATCGGTAGTGGCCCTGCCGGACTTCAGGCTGCCGCTTCTCTCCTTCGCTTGGGATACGCTGTCGATATTTATGAGAAGAACGAAAAAGCCGGTGGATACCTTCGCTACGGTATTCCGGAATATCGTCTTCCCAACGCTGTTGTCGATCACGAAATTTCCCTTATCGAGAAATTAGGCGCCAACTTCAAACTTAATACAAAAATTGGCACCGATATTACTTTAGAGCAGCTCAAAGCTGACCATGACGCCGTTTTAATCGCCATCGGCTCCAGCGAAGCCAAAATACTTCCTATGTTCGAAGGCAATGATTGCGTAGAAACTGCCGTTTCTTTCTTGGCTCGCACCAAAGAAAATAAGGGTAACGTTGAGGTTCCTCAAAACGTATTGGTTATCGGCGGCGGCGACGTAGCTATGGACGTTGTGACCACTCTCAAGATGCTCGGCGTCAAGAACGTTACCGACGTAGTTTATGAAGAGTTCTCCGAGTTCTTAGCCTCCCAGAAAGAGTTGCGCGGCGCTCAGGCTTTAGGCGTAACCATTATTGATGGTTATGTGCCCGAAAAAGTCGAAGGTCACACCGTTACTTTCAAGCATCGCCACATTAACAGTCAGATCAATATCGAAGTTGACAAGATCATTTTGGCCGTCGGTCAAAAAGTCAATGCTGAGAACTTAGGTCTCAACATTGTCAAGAATGAAGTCGATTTTGATGGTTACAAGTCTGCTGATGAAAAAGTATTTGTGGCCGGCGACATCGCTCACGGTGACAAAACTGTTGTATGGGCCGTTAAGAAGGGCAAAGAAGCTGCCCAGGCCATTCACGAAAGCTTGGGAGGCAATAAGTAAATGATCCATAAAGATTTATCCGTTGAATTCCTTGGAGTTCGTTTCGAAAATCCTTTCTGCTTATCTTCTTCTCCCGTAGGCAATTGCTACGACATGTGCAAAAAGGCTTACGACTGCGGTTGGGGCGGCGTTGTCTTCAAGACCATCGGCCCTAAGCACTTCCTTATCGACGAAGTGTCTCCCCGCTTTGATGCTCTTACCAAAGAAGCCACTCCTTTCGTAGGCTTCAAAAACATGGAGCAAATTGCCGAGCATAGTTTGGAAGAGAACTTAGCCGACTTGCGCAGACTCAAAAAAGAGTATCCTAATCGCGTTTTGATCGCTTCTATTATGGGTACCAACGAAGAAGACTGGACCGAGTTGGCCCGTTTAGTAGACGAAGCCGGCGCTGACATGATCGAGATGAACCTCTCCTGCCCGCAGATGACTTCTCACGCTATGGGTTCGGATGTAGGTGCCAATCCTGAGCTGTGCAAAAAATACTGCGCTGCTGTAAAACGCGGTTCCAAGTTGCCTATGATGGCTAAAATGACTCCTAATATTACTGATATGGTTCCCGTAGCCAAAGCTTGCTTAGAAGGCGGCGCCGACGGTATTGCCACTATCAATACTATTAAGTCTGTCACTCACGTTGATTTGGATCGCAAAGTCGGTCTGCCTATCGTCAACGGTAAGTCCTCTATTTCCGGTTACTCCGGTAAAGCTGTCAAGCCCGTAGCTTTGCGCTTCCTCCAGCAGCTTCGCAGCGCTGAAGGTCTCCACGATTTGCCTATTTCCGGTATTGGCGGTATCGAAACTTGGGAAGACGCTGCTGAGTTCATTCTGTTAGGCGCTACCACTTTGCAAGTCACCACCGCTATTATGCAATACGGCTACCGTGTAGTAGAAGACATGAAGAACGGTCTTATGCACTACATGGAAGAGCAAGGCGTAGACAGTCTCCACGAGTTGATCGGTTTGGCTAATGCCAACATCATTCCCGCCGAAGAGCTCGACCGCGACTACATCGTCTATCCCGAAATTGATGAAGATAAGTGCATCGGCTGCGGCCGTTGCTACATCTCTTGCTACGACGGCGCTCACCAGGCTATGGTCTGGAATGAAGAGACCCGCAAACCTTCTTGCAACAAAGAAAAGTGCGTAGGCTGCCACCTTTGCGCCTTAGTTTGCCCCGTCAAAGCTATCGGTAAAGGCGAAGTTGTACTTAAACCCGGACGCACCGGTTGCGCCGCCGATAAGAAAGTATAAAACTTTCTCTCGAGATTCCACGCACTTTAACGCGTTCTTGTAGGTAAAAAGACAGACTTTGGTAAAGGAGCCAGGGTCTGTATTTTTATTTAGCCTGCTTTTTTAGTGGCGGAAACATTTTGATTTCCTCTAAACAAAAAAAGCTCCAATACTTTTTAGTTCTCTGTTTCAATACTCAAAAACTTTGAAAGGAGCCCCAAACAATGAAAGTTATTATTGTCGGCGGCGTGGCCGGAGGAGCTTCGGCTGCGGCCAGATTACGCAGATTAGACGAAAAAGCTCAAATTACTATTTTTGAGCGTTCTGGATTTGTCTCTTATGCTAACTGCGGTTTGCCTTACTATTTAGGCGGAGTTATCGAAGACCAAACTGATTTAACAATACAAACACCGGACAGTTTAAAACAACGCTTCAATATCGATGTAAAAACGGAACACGAAGTAACAAAAATAGATCGTCACAACAGAACTGTAACGGTTCACGATCTGCAGAACAATATCTTCTTTACAGAGAAGTACGATAAACTGCTACTTGCTCCCGGAGCCGCGCCTGTTAGGCCAAATCTTCCCGGGTTGCCCCCTGTACCTGAATTTAACTTACCTGAAGATAATGCTTCCAAGCTAAACTCATCTAATATTTATACTCTGCGCACGGTGGAAGATACCTTAAGTTTAAAAGCAAAAATTAACCAAAAAACAGTTAAATCAGCGGTTATTGTAGGCGGTGGTTTTATTGGTGTAGAAGTAGCGGAAAATTTGCTTAAGATTGGACTAAAAGTTACCCTTATCGAGCGCGGTGATCATATAATAGCCCCTCTGGATCGTGATATGGCTACTTTCTTGCATTCCCATCTTCGCAATCATGGTCTCAATTTAATACTTAATACCAATGTAACAGGATTTAAATCTATCGATTCTTCAGTCAAAGTCGAGTTAGATGGCAAAGAAAGTATAGAAGCCGATTTAGTACTTTTAGCTATAGGTGTGGCTCCGGAATTTACTTTGGCCCAAGAAGCCGGTTTGAAACTGGGACCGCGCCACAGTATCGCCGTCAATGAGCATATGCAAACTTCTGATCCGAACATCTATGCTGTAGGCGACGCAGTCTCTATCACTAATTGCATTACCGAACAAAAAGCTGTCATAGCCTTGGCAGGACCAGCTAATAAACAAGGGCGCATTGCGGCTGACAATATAGTCGGCTTAGAGAGTGTTTACAGAGGTTCGGTAGGAACAGCCATCCTGCAGGTATTTCAAATGACTGCCGCCTTTACCGGCTTAAATGAACAAGCAGCCCAAAATGCAGGTATAAAATATAAAAAAGTTATTATTTCTCCAGCTTCACACGCTTCTTATTACCCAGGCGCCAGCGTTATGACCATGAAACTCTTGTTTGCCGCAGAAACTAACAAAATTATCGGCGCTCAAATTGTAGGTTTTGACGGTGTGGACAAGCGCTTAGACGTAATAGCTACAGCTATGCAAGCCGGTTTAACGGCTCCACAATTGAAAGAACTCGATTTAGCCTATGCACCGCCCTACTCTTCGGCCAAAGATCCAGTGAATATGCTTGGCTTTGTGGCTGAAAACGTAATTAGCGGTAAAGTAAAGCTCTTCTTTTATGAAGATTTGGCTTCTCTGCCACACAATAGTAGTGTAATTTTGTTAGACACACGCACCGACAGAGAATATAAGGCAGGTTTTGCTCCTGGTTTTACTACCCATATTCCAATTGATGAATTGCGAGAACGGCTTAGCGAATTGGACAAAAGCAAAACTATCTATGTTATGTGCCAATCTGGCTTGCGCAGTTATATTGCTTGCCGCATTTTAAGTCAAGAAGGCTTTCAATGTCTAAGTTTTGCTGGCGGCTACC
>SFMI01000099.1 GCA_004554425.1 Candidatus Saccharimonadota bacterium
TGCTAAACATGGAGCTAAAAGAAGCTCTCGATACTTTTTATAACGATCCTTTAGCCTACAGCTTCGTTATGCAAGCTATACAAAAAGGCACTATCCAACCTGAGCAGCACGGACACTTGGAAGAGCGTATAACTTCTTTGCAACACAAAGCAGATCGCTTCCTGACTATGCTGGGTCTGTGGGGAATTTTAGTCTCCTTATCTTTCATTCTTTTGGCAGCCTTTGTCATCAAAGCTTTTTCTTCTGAAAAAGACGAACATGTAGACGAAAAAAAACAACCGGAAGGTCATTTTCTTTGGAAACCTATACCTACACTTTTTTTATTCGTCGCTTTGAACTGGTTGGGCGCTTGCTTAAGTGCCATAATGACAACCCTAGCACTCCAGCTAATAGGTACAGACAAGCATTACATTCCTGTCATTTTATTCTTTTCACAAATGCTTGTTTATATAGTCTCTATCGCCATTTTAGCTTTGACAATAAAGTATGTGTGTGAGCCAGATGAAATCGAAGCCTCCACCATCACCCATTGGCAAGGAATAAAAAAATCGGCCATTTTTCTACTTAAAGCGCTGCGCTTACACGAATTTAAAAGCTCGTATCTAACCTACGGCTGCGCGGCTTTTGCTTTAGCCATTCTTACAGCCGCTCTTATGTCTTTGCTTACTTCGCTTTTTACCCAGTCTTCCGTGCAATCAAACAACATAGTGTTGGCTTTCTTATTAGAAACTCCGGAGCCAATCTTTTGGCTGCTTTTCTTCTTGGTGGTCAGTGGTCCACTTTATGAAGAAATCATTTATCGCGGCTTGTTATTTTCCGGGCTCAGCAAAACAGCCACCGTTATAGGCGCAGCCTTTATCAGTTCGCTTATGTTTTCATCGGTGCATGGCGATCCCCAAGGCATTTTAGTTCTGGCTGGGTTGGGAATGGTATTTTGCGCAATTCGCCATTATACAGGCAGCTTATGGCCCTCCGTTATAGCTCACGCTCTCTGGAATTGCCAAGTAGCTGTTTATGTATTGATCGTAGGTCGTTAATAATTAGCGAAAACTGAGCGCATTCAACAAAATACACATTTTTAATGAAAAAAAGAAGCTTCTCTCAAGAGAAAAGCTTCTTTTTTTGCCTCAGCTATTCTAGATAACTGCCCAACGGCAGCTACATAGAAAAAAGCGCTAAGAGATTATTCTTCGGGCAAAACTACATCAGCGAAGTTGTCCATAATGCGCTCATGGCACATCTTACTCAAAATGCTGCGGAACTGAGCGAACTTCAAAGTACGCTGTTCTTTTACGCAGTAACGGCGCCAAGTAACAGTTTCATTTTCCATCTCAGAAGCACCAACAACCAAAATATTAGGAATCTTGGAAGTAACGGCAGCGCGAATCTTCTTGTTGAAACTGTCACCATCTAAGTTGGCTTGAGCTCTGTAAAGATCGTTACGCAGAGAAGCAGCAATCTTTTCGGCGTAGTCGCCAAACTTTTCGACGGATACAGGCACTACCATAACTTGAGTGGGAGACATCCAAGTGGGGAAAGCGCCTTTGAAGTGTTCCATTAAGAAAGCTAAGAAGCGCTCGTGAGTACCCAAAGGAGCACGGTGGATACAATAAGGAGTATGGTATTCGCCGTCTTTGCCTGTGTAGACTAAGTTGAAGCGAGGAGGTACAGCGAAGTCGAGCTGGTTGGTGGAAGCGGTTTCTTCACGTCCGACAACGTTACGAATTTGGAAGTCGACTTTGGGGCCGTAGAAAGCAGCTTCACCGGGGACTTCTTCGTATTGTACGCCCATTTCCTTAACCACTTGGCGAATAGCATCTTCAGAATGGGCCCAAGCTTCAGGATTATCTACATATTTCTTGGTATTTTTAGGATCATGCATAGACAAGCGCATCCAGTATCCTTCGATACGGAACTTGTCATAATAGAAGCGGTGCATATCCAAAACGGCTCTAAATTCGGCAGCCAATTGCTCAGGACTGCAGTAAATATGAGCATCGTTCATGCACATACCGCGCACGCGCAAAAGTCCAGCTAATGTACCGGAAGCTTCGTAGCGGTAGCACTGTCCATACTCAGCCAAGCGCAAAGGCAACTCGCGGTAAGAACGAGGACGGCTGCTGAATATCATGTGATGGAACGGGCAGTTCATGGGCTTGAGATAATAGTTCTGGCCATCGTCTATTTGCATAGGCGGGAACATACTATCCTTATAGTAAGGAAGGTGACCAGAAGTATAGAAAAGCTGCTCGTTGGTGATGCAAGGAGTAGCTACACGCAAATAACCACCACGTTGCTCGGTTTCTTTAGCAAACTTTTCTAATTCTTCACGCAAAACGGTACCGTTGGGCAACCAAAGAGGCAAACCTAAACCGACCATTTCGTTCATAGTATAGAACTCTAACTCTTTGCTGAGCTTACGATGATCATATTTGCGAGCTTCTTCACGCAAGCGCAAGAACTCTTTGAGCTCTTTCTTGTTGTTAAAAGCTAAACCATAGATACGAGTCAGCATCTCACGAGACTGATCGCCGCGCCAATAAGCTCCAGCTACCGAATCGAGAGCGAAACAATCGCTGGGAATTTCAGAAGTGTTGCCTACGTGAGGGCCGGCGCACAGATCGGTAAACTCGCCGTTTTGATAAAAATGAATGTCTTTGCCTTCGCTGGCAAGATCACGCACATATTCAGCCTTGAGAACTTCACCCTTTTCTTCTAAGCGCTTTACGGCTTCTTCGAGAGGAAGATCGTAATGGGTGAAAGCTTGTTTCTCGGCGATAATGCGGCGCATTTCAGCTTCGATTTCAGGAAGTTTATCCGCATCAATGGGCGTTGAAAATTGGAAATCATAGTAAAAGCCATTATCTACGGGCGGGCCGAAACCTAACTTGGTATCGGGGTAAAGACGCTGCACCGCTTCTGCCAAAATATGAGACAAAGAGTGACGTCTCTTATAAAGGGGATCGTTTTCCTTTTCCTGGGCATCCATACCCGCATAAACTTGTCTGGCCATAAATAACTCCATATTACGGCAAAGCTTCAACAACAAGCCTTGCCTAGCTCGGCGCAATTTTCAAAAGGGCCTCTTGCCATAGCCTGTTAGCCCGGCAACAATCAAGCTCCCTATCTGGTCGGCGCCGCGACCATCTATAAATATACACAAATTCAGCAAAATAAACAAACAGGGAAACAAGTCGGCTCAATTTTATATTTTTAAGCCCAAGCGCAAACGAAGCCAGAGCATTAAACAAGTGCTGACAGCTAGAACAAGAGCCGCGATAAAACTGGCTGCACAACTTTTAAACAAATAAATTTCCGCTTCTCCACGTACCTGAGCATAAATTTGTTCTTGGCTTACCTGAGAAGCTCTGTTATAAAGGTGGAGCAACTGGCTCAAATATGGAGATTCTTGATTGCCAACTAAATGTTCACGCAAAACAAAATAAGCGCTATCAGAAGCCAAATTGGCACTTTGTAAAGACTCCCTGTCAAGAGCATACATGCCAGCTAAGCTCACGCGTATAGGATTAAAACAATCTTCAAGGGGAACGTTAGAGCGAATGATCGTAGGCACAAAAGAGAGGCTTACTAACAACAAGGCTAAAGCTACGGAAAATTCACTAAAGAATATGCGTATCGTTCCATTCCAGAGTACAAGCAATAAACCGCTCAGCACCAAAACTGTTTCTATTTGACTAAAATTCCAAAAGTTATGCAAGAAATAAGCCACCACAGCAGCTGTCAGCAACAATTTTCGCAATGAAGCAGCGCATTTGTCAGGAACATTCTGAAAAGATATGCCCCACCAAACACCCAAACAAGCAGCTAGCATTAAGGAAAGCAAACTATATACGCAAGCAGCTAGTACAATTTCGGCGTTAAGATTGGAGAGCAGCAAACAAAAAGCTACACTGCTGAAAGAGAACAGAAACCATTCAATTAAGTAAGGGGCCGAAAAAGCTAAAAATTTCAGAATTAAACTCCGATAGCAGCCTCTAGGGGTAAGGAGAAGCATTTTGTATATACCGCAGCAACTATCGGAGCAAACGGAGGAAGCTAAACGAGGAGCCAGCCCCCAATATTGGCCAGCAATAAAAATAGCAGTCAGCCAACACAACATACGCGAACAAGAAATAATCGGAGTGCTGCTACCTTCTAAAACCAAGTATAAGTTCCAAGTAAGGTAAAGTAGCCAAAAAATAGGCAAGGTAGCTTCCCAAAAGCACATTTTGCTTTGAGCCAAAACAAGCCTAAGTTCGCGCAACAGCAAAGGGTTGGCTGCTTCTCGATATTTTACTATTAGCTTATTTAGCATTTCTAGATTCCAAATTGTAGACGATAAGGCCGTCGCCAAAACGCATAGGCGCTCCTAGGATTGGTGTCAGACGACTTTCTATATCTTGAGCAGAAAATTCGGTCAATAAATTCTCATGTAAAACAAAAGCATAAAATCCCATGTCCAATAACGCCTGGGCCCCCTCACGCAAGCGTCTTTTGCTCTGTGAAGAAGGCTCGATGCCTCGTTGAGCCAGCAAAACTTCTTCCATGAAAGCATTGTGTACGACTTCAGGGCTCAATACTCCGCTAGTTCGGTAAGGTATGCGCTTGTGATGCACAGTTTGATAATAGAAATATTCGCCAGGTACCAAAATAGTTCCGGGCCTTTCAAAGGGATAGTCAATTATGGCATACGAGCGCGGATCCTCAGCTAACATCTGATAATAGGCTGGAGTTTGAGCTGGACTTATCGGCAATGGCCAAGGCAAAGGAGAAACAAAAGCTGTTTCTACAAAAATCATCAAAGAGGCTAGTACGCAAAAGAACCATTTACGAGCAACCGTTTCTTTGCCCCAAAGAACTTTGCTTCCGTAGGCAGCCACTATCGATAAGCCGATAAGAGCTAACATTAAAAAACGAAATGGAATAGCTAAATTGTAGAAGAACGGAAAGCCTAGGAACATCAAGAGGTAAAACGGGTTAATAAACCCAGCCTCGGAAAAATCCGAAAAAATTACCCGCGGTCCTAAAGAGAGAGCGATAAAAAAGCCAAATACGACCACCCAGTACAGCAATTTTCGGCGACAAGTTTTACAACGCCAAGCTGTAAAAGCTAACAATAAAGCGATCCATCCCAAATAGTGAACTCGAACCAATCTATCCACAGTAGAGGTAACTGTGGCATTGCCCTTACCTGGTAAAAACAGCCCCAACAAATTTGTATAGTTGTGGAAACCACGCACACCATGCTGATTTACGCTTTTCTCAGGAGCTTGGCCCAAATAATCTTGGAAGTTGAAAATAGAGCGTTTGGGAGCTTTGCGCGGCATAACAATATTGGCAGAATTGGAAACTGTCATCTTGAAAAGCCAAGCAAAAGGAGAAATAATTATCGCTCCTATAGCAATTGACGCCGCAACTTTTATAATTTGCTTTTTCCATATCGGAGCACAAATATTCCAACTTTCTAGCAAAGAACGTCGCCAAGACTTTCTCACTCTAGATGAACGTATTAAAGCGGATACAGAGAAGCTTCGTCCTTTCCAGAAATTGCGCAAAAGCTCAACCAGAGACCACGCCAAAGCTAAACTAGTGTATACAGCCATAAATTCGCCATAATACCAACATGAGAAAGTGGTGAGAGCAAAAAAAATAGCTGTGCCTAGTAGGTCACCTATGCTATCATTTTGCAAAAGGCGATGCAAAAAAAGAATATACAGCGGTGCCCAAGCGGTATTGAGCGTTTCAGTTACTCCGGAGGAAACAGGATAGCTAAGCACATAAGCAGACAGCCCATAAATGACAGCTGCTACTAAAGCGCAAGCCCCATCCTTAACGAAATGGCGAGCTAAAAGCCAAGCGGCCAGTAAGCCAAGCCACAAATTGAAAATTACTGTTAAATTGTAAGCTCCGGCCAAGCTAACAAATCTAGAGAAAATATAGCCCCAAATAGCATTACAAGGATCGGCAATAAACAAATAGCCGCCTCTGGGGGCATTAAGCAAATCACAAAACAAAGGGATTTGTCCCTGAGCCAAGCAATCGCGCACCCACCAATGGCCCCACAAATGCTTCCAAAAATCACCTTGGTAATCGCCTATCAAGCTATCGCTTAAGTGAAATGGCGCAGGCCAAAGAGCAAATACTGTGAGCAAAGCAAAGAAAAGACAGACAGAGACTAATTCAAGTGGCCATATAAAACCGTTTTTCGCCTCTGTGCCCTGCTTATTTGTTCCTTCTACGTATTTTTTATCGTTTGTCGGCAACTCACTCTGCGTAATATACATACTGTCCCGCGCTCAAAAGATAGGCTTCAAACTAAATTCAATTCCAACCAAGAAGGCTGCTATTTCTAAGGCAGGGTTTCCTTTTCCCCTATACGAAGGGCTTTGCACTCATGACAGCGAGCCAAACTTCCCCAAAACACCTTTTGATCTTTATTGTGGGCTTAACTTTTGTACTTATAGTGGAGCTGGCTTTGTTGGCTTGCAATTGCCATGAAAGTTTAAATGGATACGAGATGCGCCGTGAAGGTTATGTCTTTACCAAAGGTAGCGGCTTCAATCCACTGAAAAATATAGAAAATAGCCAAGTTTGTTTAGACTGGCTCGGACTTAAGCGTTGTCAGAAATTGCTACAAAAAAAGAATCTCTGGCCTCTATCAATAG
>SFMI01000100.1 GCA_004554425.1 Candidatus Saccharimonadota bacterium
TGCTCTATCCTAAAGATCATCCTTACAATTGGCCTATCATTGGTTCTATGGAAGATTTGAGCGCAGCTGGTTATGATGATGTAGTCAACTTCTTCAAAAAATATTATGTTCCGAGTAATGCTAGTTTAGTTGTGGCTGGTGATATAGATCCTGTAGAGACTAAGCGTTTGGTAGAAAAATGGTTCTCTGAAGTTAAGCCCGGTCCCAAGGTAGAACACGTTAAGGCTAAGCCTGTAGAACTTACCGGTATCGTTAAAAAAACTATTGAAGACAAAGTCGCTTTGCCTTTGCGCTCTCAAAGCTGGCCCACTCCGGCTCTTTATGCTCAAGGCGATGCCGATATGGATGTTTTGGCTTCCATTTTGACTAATAGCAAAAATTCACGCCTTTATAAGCGTTTGGTTTATGAATTACAAATAGTACAAAGTATCCAAGCTGAGCAATCTAGCTCCGATTTAGGCTCTTGCTTTACTATAAGTTATATTCCTAAGCCAGGTGTCAGTCTTGACGAAGTACAAAAAATCGTCAACGAAGAGATTCGTAAAATTCAAAATAATCCGCCCAGTCAGCAAGAAATTGATCGTGTTGTCAATATGACTGAATCAGCTTTCTATGCCAACGCCGAATTTATCTCCGAAAAAGCTGATATGCTCAATAATTACTATTGGCACTTCGGCAAGCCCGATTCTTTCTCGGCTGATTTAGAGCGTTATCGCAAGGTAACTCCTCAGTCTGTTTCCGATTGTGCTAAGAAGTATCTCGATCTTGATAAATATGTGGAGATAACTGTCGTCCCTGAGAAGAAGGAGGCCAAGTAAAAGATGAAATTTTGGCTCACTTCTTGTATTTTTATGTTAGGAATGTCTCTTATGGCTCAAGCTGAAACTCCGGTTAAAAATACCAATGCTATGCAAGCTCCCAATCGTTTAACGCCTCCGCCAATCAGCGAGCCTGCCTCTGTGGCTATTCCCAAAATCGAAAAACGCCAATTGTCCAATGGCATTCCTGTTTGGTTTATGGAAAGGCGTACCACTCCGCTGGTTACCGCTTGCCTTTTTGTTAAAGCCGGAGCTGTCAACGAACCTTTGGATAAAATGGGTTTAGCCGCTTTAACTGCCGAATGCTTAGACGAAGGCACCGCTAAGTATAGTGCTTTGCAATTTGCCGAGCAAAGTGACAATATAGGTTCTTATTTTGGCATTGATCAGTCTTATTTTGGCTCTACAATTTCTTTAACTGTGCCTGGTAAGCGTTTAGATAAGGGACTCGATCTTATGGCTGAGGCTGTGATCCACCCCACTTTCCCGGAAAAAGAAATTGAGCGTATTAAAAAGTTGCGTTTAACCAACTTTATGCAACAGCGCGAAGATCCGGCTTCTTTGGCCAGTTATGCTTTTAGCAGAATCATTTATAGAAATGAACCAAACAACAGACAAGGCTACGGCTTAAACGGTTTAGCTTCTACTTATGCTAGTTTAACGCGCCAAGATGTGGTTAGCTACTATAAGCATTATTATACTCCGCAAAATGCTTTCTTCTCTGTAACCGGGGCCGTCGATATTGACCAAGTAATGCAAGAGTTGGAAAGCCGTTTTGGCAAATGGCATAAAGCCAAACTTACCGATAGTGAAGTCGCAGCCGAATTTAAGGCTGGCTTAAATAAAAAAGCTGAAGATAAACACACCGCTCCTTTGTTAGCTTTGCCCAAAACTGATTCTGGCGTTGGCAAAGTTATCTATGTTGTCGATCGCCCAGGAGCCCATCAGTCTGTTTTGCGTGTAGGTAGGGTAGGCTTTGCTAGAGATAATGAGCACTTCTTCTCCTTGCAAGTTATGAACACCGCCTTGGGTGGTTCTTTCATGTCTCGCTTAAACCAAAACTTGCGTGAAAAGAATGGCTATACTTATGGCGCTCGTTCTATGTTCGTTTTTCGTAAAGAGGCTGGTCCTTTCTTGGTGGCTACCGATGTACAAGCAGATAAGACTGTGCCCGCTTTGCGTGAAATCCTTAATGAAATCGGTGGCATGAGTAAAAAGATGGACGCCGACGAATTAAAACGCACAGAAAATTATATTTGCTACGGTTATCCCGAGTCTTTTGAAACTAGTCTCAAGCTGGCTCAGCGCCTTATGGAAATGCAACTCTATAACTTGCCAGACGATTATTATGCTACCTATGTTGGCAACATAAGAAAGGTTGACGGCGAAAGTATGAATATTCCTCGTCTTTCCTTCTTCCGTCCCGAGCAAATGGTTATGGTGGCAGTAGGTGACGCCAAAGCTATTGCTGAGCAACTTAAAGACGAGCCTGGTTGGCGCATGGAAATAGTTCCTGTCGACGCCGTCATGGGTGCTGATGTGCCCCTGAAGTAGCGCTGGACTAGTTATTTTGAGCTTTTGCTTTTTGAAAAAAAGTATAAAAAGCTCAAAATAACTATAAAAAGATAAGGCTGTCGGAATAATATTTCCGACAGCCTTATCTTTTTATAACGGCAAAATTAGTTAAGCTTATTATTTAGCTAATCATTGTATTTCTTTCAATGGTCATTTTGCCGTCAGTCCAGCGCACTACACCAATGTAAGCGTTACCGTTCTTGTCAAAAAGATCTTTCTTTTCCACAACTTGGTTGGGCTCAGTATAGAGGATGGAGCCATTCTGGATATGCATCTTCATATCGTTGATGAGATCCTGACCAGGATTATCATTCATAGCGCCGATGCCGCTGGATACTTTGGCGGTAACTTCAGCACCGGAGAATTGGCCAAACTCGGGTCCATCTAAGGTTACGGTCATATCGTGAGCGGGAACAGAAGCCATAGAAACACCAGAAGGGGTATCGTCATCTTCAAAGAGGATGTTGCGGTTTTGCATGCAGCTCAAAATAATGTCGTGATTCTTGCCGCCCATCTCTTCGTCGGCTTTAAGCATGCAAAGAGCAATGTCGCGATAAGTGGCATTTTCTTTAGGAGAAATGTTTATAGCTTTAGCTAAAACATCCATGCTTTCGCTGCCTGCAGCCTTAATAGCAGCGGCGGCATCCATGCCGTCAGCCATGTTGCGCTGAGTCATGGCGGCCATTACGTCGTACTGAGCACCGCTGAAAATGCGAGACCAGCTATGTACTTCGGTAGTTAAAGGATCGGTACCGGAAGGATTGCGATCGACGGTGTGAGGAGCTTGCCACTTAAAGTCGTTAATCAAACTACGCACATGATCGCCGCCGGTTACGTTGCGTCCGGCTTCGTTATTTATAGTGCGTCCCAAAAGCTCGCCGGTAGCAGACAAGCAATTGGGCTTATGTAAGTCGCCGCCACACTCTCTGGCAGCCAATTCGCATACTTGGTCGTTCTGGCTGGACATATAAAGGGCGGTTAAGTCGCCAAAAGCTTCGTGGAAACCGTTAGTGTCGGCGTGCCAAGAAGACAAGAAACCGGGGCGAATGGCGTCTAAAATAGCATGGCCGGCTTCGTGAGAAACTACTTCTCCGGAACTTCCAGTATAAACTTGCTGCTGGGTGACGGGATCTTTGGCATGGAAGAAGTTCAAAGACTCATCTTGACGAGAATAGTAAGCGTTGAGCATGACGCCGCCGTCGGGGATAAGCTTAATTTGCTTTTCACCGAAAGCCCAATTGATGTCCTGACCGAATTTTTCGCTCATAGCGTTGACAGTGGACTGAATAGTGGCCATAGTGTTGGCCGCGATGTACTGACGGGTGCCAGGCTGAAATACATATTCGCCGTCTTTATTGGGACGCAATCCGTCTTTATCAGCCAAACGCACATGCTCGCCTTCGGGAGCTTTTTTGCTGCTGGTTTTGATGTTGGGCACCTGGATAGTGATAGGATCCATGACCAACTCGTCCTGAGGATTATAAGAAAACTCCGGCCCTTTTACTTCAGTATCAACCTTGGTGGCGCTTACGCCGCTGGTCGGAGCCGTGTAAGCCATAGGACTTACACCACTAATAGAATTTAACATTTTTCAACAACCTCTCGTGAAAATGTATCTGGAGTTCTCCTATCCCTTATCTTACGTTTTATTCTAAGATTAAGAGCGTTACTTCAAGTTACAAAATTATGTATTTTTAGCGAATTGAGCAAAACCTTTTTGCTAAATTGACAAAATAAAGAAAGCTCTCCTACGCTTTGGCAAACTGTTAAATCTTGCGCTTACGTAGGAGAGCTTTCTGGCTTTTAAAACTTAGACGCTTTCACGTCGAAAAGCTAGAAAAAGATTAGCTGATCATCTTGTTGCGCTCGATAACCATCTTGCCATCGGTCCAGCGTACTACGCCGATATAAGGATTACCGTTCTTGTCGAAGAGGTCTTTCTTTTCGACAACTTGGTTGGGCTCGGTGTAAAGGATGGATCCGTTTTGGATTAAGCGCTTCATATCTTTAGCTAACTTGTCACCAGGGTTGCTCATCATACCGATACCGCTAGAGGCTTTGCCACTTACTTCGGCACCAGCGAACTTGCCATACTCGGGACCGTCCAAAGTGATGGTCATATCGCGAGGCTCAGCGGTGATGCCCATGGTTTCGGCTGGAGTATCATCGCCTTCTTCAAGGATGTTTCTCTCTTTGAAGGTGTTGAGAATAATGTCGTGAGCTTTGCCTTCGTTGCTTCGAGCGTCAATCTTGAGCATGCAAAGAGCAATGTCGCGATAAGAGGCGTCGTGGCTAGGGGAGATGCTGACAGCCTTGGTAAGAAGCTCCATGCTCTCTTGACCGGCGGCTTTGATAGCTTGAGCGGCATCCATACCATCAGCCATGTTGCGTTTGGTAATAGCAGCCATTACGTCGTACTGAGCGCCACTGAAGATACGAGACCAGTCGTGCATTTCGGTGGAAACTGGGTGCTCGGGAGTAGGATCTTCACCTTCTATATTGTTAGGATCTTCCCACTTGCAATCGTTAATCATGCAACGGACGTAATCTCTATCGGCATCGTGAATGCCATACTTATTGTTGATGGCGCGACCCATGTGCTCACCGGTATCGGAAAGAAGGCTGGGCTTACTCAAGTCGCCGCCAGTTTGCTGAGCAGCCAGCTGGCAAACTTCGTCGTTCTGAGTGGACATATAAAGGGCAGTCAAGTCGCCGAAAGCTTCGTGTAAGCCGTTAGTATCAGCACTCCAAGAGGTGAGGAAGCCGGGACGTACGGAGTCCAAAATGGCATGGCCGACTTCGTGGGAAATAACTTCACCGGAAGCGCCAGAGTAAACGGTTTCTTTCTTTACGGGGTCGAAATCGTGGAAGAAGTTTAAGGACTCTTCGTCACGGGAGTAATAAGCATTCAGATCGACACCGGCATCGGGAGCTAAGCCGATTTGTTTGTCACCAAAAGCGAAAGTGATGTCGTAGCCGAGGATCTTCTCCATGCTGTCGATGGTGTGCTGAATAGTGGCCATGCTATTGGCGGCTACATAATTTTTTGTGCCTTTATCGAAGACGTAAGAACCGTCAGAGTTGGGTTTGAGGCGCTCGCCTTTCACGAACTTTACGTTTTCGGTACGGGGAGCCTTAGCGGTTCTTCCATGCTCGGTATTGAGGTCTATGGTAATAGGATCCATAACGGTTTCGTCCTGGGGATTATAGGAAAATTCCATCTCCTTGGTCTGGGCGGCGTTATTAGAAGAAGTAGCTTCGAGCTTATCGGCAGGAGCTGAATAAGTAGTGTAATTTACACCATTGATTGAACCGATCATAGTTAAAAGACCTCGTTTAGAAGTGTGGGTAATTCCGGTGAGCAAGGCTGCCGGATTCTCGTTTCTGCGAACGTAGAGCTTGCCTCGAAAGACTTTTGCTCATAGCACTCTCCACAAGCATTCTCTGTGTTTCCGCATACCCTTGCGGTACAACAAAAAAGTATCTACTTTCCGTTGCTACAATTGTAACGCTTTGAGAGATGTTAAAGTTAATTAAATGTTAATATGTAGCCGCTTTTGCTGATAAAAATATTAAACACTATTTAACTAAATTCCCGTATTTTAGGAAAAATCAGTTTTTATTTGCTCAGGGAAGCTAGGTAAAAAATAAACAAAAAAGTAACTTTCACTCCACATAATCGGCTTTGTATATGCTATTCTATGGCGTATAGAAAATTTGTTTTTGTGTTGGGTGCCATGAGTATCAGTTCTGTTGGCATGCACTCCATGCCGTCTTATGATTTAAAAATTAACAACACTACCAAAGCGGTTGAAAATGCTGCTGTTTCGCAGCCTGCTGCCGATGTTTTTGAAAGCTCTTTAGAAAATTTAAGCGAGCAAGGCGTGGTAAATAGTACGTCTTTGCCTTCAGCTTCAGCTGACAAACACAAAGTGCAGCTTTCTGACGAAGCTGTGGGGGAAATTCTTGGACAAATTGTCTCCCAGGACGACGAAGAAAAAACTTCTCAAGGCGCTGTTGGTATTGCTAGCACTTCTTTAATGGGCCAGGATGAGTTTCAGGCTGCTGGCTTAGGCATTTTCTGCGTAAAAAAATTAAATACTGATCGTATTCCTTCTCTGGATATGGTCAAAGATTATGATTACATTAAACCAGATGACGCAGTTGAAAACTACGAGACTAATGTAAAGCCAGACCTGAATATTGTTGAGCGCGGTTGTATTAAGGCTTATTGTAGCGTAGCTTATTT